>NZ_JBJDQT010000002.1:326714-353648 GCF_044903565.1 Streptomyces sp. NPDC004065
CACGACCAGGCGAATCCGTCGCAGGGTCGGTCCGGGAACGCGTAACGCGTCGACGGTGTGGTCGGCTTGGGCCGCCGGGAGTCGCCGGTCGGCGGACCGGGTGCCCGCCGCCCGGTGGGATGGTGGCGGTGCGCCGGGGCCGGTCCCGTGCGCGGCGGTGCGCCGAGGCCGGTCCCGTGCGCGGAACGGCTCAGTCGGCGTGGGTGGGGCGGCCACCGTCGGCGTGGGCGGTCCAGTCGAGGATCTGCACGGCCGCCCCGGCCGCCTCCAGGCCCCGGCAACGGGCGTGATGACGGCGGGCGATGCCGTCGAGGTCGAGATGGGCGCCGAAGGCGGGGTGGGCGGCCAGCCGGCGGGCGTACGCCCACAGGGCGGGGTGGCCGGCCACGCGGTGCACCGCGCGGGCGTCGAGGTGGTGGCGGTGCACGGTGTCGAGCTGCACCAGACAGACGAACAACTCCACATCGGCGGCCGTGAGGTGATCGCCTGTCAGGTATTGCCGTCCGGCCGCCAGCCGGCCCTCCAGTCCGTCGAGCGCCGCGAGCAGCACGCTCAGCGCCGCCGCCCGCTCGCCGGGCTCGGCGTCCGCCCGGCCGGCGCGCTGGGCGGCCCGCTCGATACCGTGCGCGCACAGCCGCTCGACGGCCTCGATCTCCGCCTCGGCCCCGCGCGGGTACAGCGGGGCGCCGCCGTCGCCGAAGTGCCGGTCGAGGTCGCGCAGGATGTCGGGAGCGTGGGTGCTGACGATCCGTCCGGACCAGTCGTCGCCGAGCACCGGCGCCAGCGCGGGTCCGGCGTAGTGGTGGGCGCCGGCCTCGTACAGCGGGCGCAGCGCGGTGTGGCCGCCGCCGGGGCAGTCGGGGACGGCGGGCAGGAAGGTGACCGGACAGCTGTCCCCCAGGCCGAGCAGGCTGTGCGCGACGGCGATGCGCAGGCCCTGGGGGCAGGCCGTGGACAGATACAGCCGGTAGCGCCGCGGCACGGCGTAGTGCCCGCTGCGCGCGTCCCGCCCGATCCGGCCGCGGAAGGCGGTGGGGGCGATGTCGGTGGCCGGGGCGGGGGCGATGCCGGTGGCGGTGGCGGGGTGGGTGACGGGCTGCGGTGCTACGGACATGGGTCTCCCCGGGGACGGGCGCGCAGGTGACGCGCGGCGGCGGAAACGAGGGCGAAGCGGCCCGCCGGAGGCCCGCCTCCCGCCCCCGGGCGCCCCTCGGAGCCGGGAGACCGGGCCGGGCGGAGAGGGCCAGCAGGCGGACGGGGCACGGGTCGAAACCGGGCCTGGAGCCGGGCAACCGGGTCCTGGGGCGGGGCCGGGCGGACGGAGCCGGACGGCCGCGCCTGGCGGCCCGGCGGCGGGTGCGGGCCCGCGTGGCGGGTTCAGGCCCGGCGGCGGATGGCGCTGCAGACGCGCTGCAGATCGATGTGGCGGCGGCTGGTGAGAAGGGGCGACGGCCGGGGCGTACGGCTCGCACGGCCGGTGACCGACTCAAGGCGCCCCATGTTTCCCTACCTGTTCACTAGGATTCCCTACTGGAGTGTCGAACGCGCGGGAGGCGCCGTCAAGAGGGCGTCCACCTGGCGGCCGGACGGACGGCGGGACGGCGGGCGGACGGGGCCGGGGCGCAAGGGCGGTACGGAGGCGGCGCGCAAGGGCGGTACGGAAGCGGAGCCGGCACAGGGACTCCGACACGTGCCGGCCGGCACAGGCAGGCCGGCACAGCAAAAGGGCCTTCGCGGACCGCTGTCCGCGAAGGCCCCTCACCGTGTCGGGACGACAGGATTTGAACCTGCGACCCCTTGACCCCCAGTCAAGTGCGCTACCAAGCTGCGCCACGTCCCGGTGTGCCGCGTCGCGCCCGTGCGGTGTGGTCCGCCGGGAACGCGCAGCCAAACCCTACCGCACGCGGGCGGGTGACCGGGGAAGCTCCCTGGTGCGGCCGGTGAGCGGCCGCACCAGGGCCGGGGGCCGGGCCTCAGCCGCGCGGGGCGCGCGACGCGTGCGCGGCGGCGGCCGCCCGCGCGGCGGTGCCGGTCGGGCCGGTCGGGCCGGTCGAGCCGGTGGCGGCCGGGACGAGGGCGCGGCGGCCGGTGCGAGCCGCCGGGACCAGGGCGGCGGCCAGAGCCGCGGCCAGGCAGAGGACGGCCAGCAGGGCGAAGCCGTGGGTGTAGCCCGAGGCGTACGGCAGCCCGGAGGGCTGGAGCCGGCCGGTGACGAGGACCGTGGTCACCGCGGCGCCGATGGAGCCGCCGATGGTGCGGATGTTGGCGTTCATGCCGGTCGCCGCGCCGGTCTGCTCGGGCGGGACGCTGCCGACGATCAGGTTGGCCATGGAGGCGAAGGCCAGGCCGATGCCGAAGCCGAAGAGGCCGGCCACCAGGGCGACCTGCCACTGCTCGTCGTGCCACAGGGCGAGGAAGCCGCAGGCCAGCGCGCCGAAGGCGGCACCGGCGGTCAGCAGCCGCCGGGCGCCCAGCACCGGCTCCAGCCGTCCGCTGAGGACGCCGGAGAGGAACATCGCGACCAGCATGGGCAGCAGGAGCAGACCGGAGGCGGTCACGCTCGCCCCGAAGCCGTAGCCCGCGGCGCGCGGCGTCTGGACGAAGGCGGGCAGGAAGGACCAGATGGCGTACATGCCCGCGCCGAAGAAGAGCGCGGCGGTGTTGGTGGTCCACACGGTGCGCAGCCGCATGACGCGCAGGTCGATCAGCGGACTGCGGGAGCGGGCCTCGGCGAGCAGCCACAGCGCGAACAGGACGACGGCCGCGGCGAACAGGGTGAGGGTGCGGGCCGATCCCCAGCCCCAGGTGCCGGCCCGGCTCAGCGGCAGCAGCAGGGCGACCAGCCAGGCGGACAGCAGGGCGGCGCCGGTCCAGTTGACGCCGCCGGACGCGCGGTGGGGCGACTCCGGCACGTACCGGAGCGCTACCAGGGTGGTGGCGGCGACGATGACGACGGGGATCCAGAACAGCCAGCGGTAGTCGAGGGCGGAGACGATCGGTCCGGCCGCGACGATGCCGACACCGCCGCCCGCGGCGATCACGGCGGACAGGTTGCTGATGCTGCCGCCGACCCGGCCGGGCGGGAACTCGTCCCGGATGATGCCGAAGGACAGCGGGAACAGGGCGCCGCCCGCTCCCTGGACGACCCGGGCGACGATCAGCACGCCGATGGTGGGGGCGAGCGCGGCCAGCAGACAGCCCGCCGTCACGATCACCAGTACGGCGACGAGGGTGCGCTTGCGGCCGGCCAGGTCGCCGACCCGGCCGAGGATGGGGGTGAAGACCGAGGCGGACAGCAGGTACGCCGTCATCACCCAGGTCGCGGTGGACTGGGAGGCGTGCAGCGCATGCTGGACCGTCGGCAGGGCGGGCGCGATCAGCGACTGCAGCATGGAGAACACGCCCGCACCGCTCGCGAGGACCGCGAAGGTGAGGCGGGTGGACTTCCGGGGCATGAACAAGGACCTCTTGTCGGGGAGCGAGGAGGCGGCCGGCGTCCCGTCTGCCGGGGCGGCCGCATACTGGGGCTGGGGTGTGACGTGCCGTGTCGGGCGTCGTACGGGACGCGGACTCCGCGCGCGGGCACGGCGCCGCGGTCCGCTCGCACTGCTAAAGTGGAGGTACGCCTCCACTCTACCGGAGGCATACCTCCGCTTCAACCTCGTCCCGGTCCGGGAGGCAGCAGTGACGGCCCAGCCGTTCCCCGTCAACGACATCGTCGCGGCCCAGCGCCCGCACCGTAAGGACGCCGCCCGCAACTACGACGCGCTGCTCGCCGCCGCGCGCGAGGCCTTCGCGGAGAACGGTTCGGACGCCTCCCTGGAGGACATCGCCCGCCGCGCCGGCGTCGGGATCGGCACGCTCTACCGCAACTTCCCCACCCGCCGGCACCTGTTCGAGAGCCTCTACGCCAACGAGGTGAACGCCCTGTGCCAGGCCGCGGTGGAGGTCGCCGACCTGGAGCCGTGGAAGGCGCTGACCACGTGGCTCAACCGGTTCGCCGGCTATCTGGTGACCAAGCGGGCGGTGCGCGAGGCGCTGGAGGACGAGTCGGAGATCTTCCATGCCTGCCGGGAGTCGATGTACGCCGCCGGGGGCCCGCTGCTCGAGCGGGCGCAGCGGGCCGGTGCGGCCCGCAAGGACATGGACTTCGGCGACCTGGTGCGACTGGTCGCGGGCGTCACGGCGACGACGTTCGTGGACGACGCCCAGCGCGAACGGGTCCTGTCGATCGCCCTGGACGGAGTCCGCGCGGGGCGCTGAGCGGGCACCGAGCGGGCACCGAGCGGAGATGCCGGCGCCCCGGACGGGCCGCCTCCGGCGACGCGCCGGACCGCCGACGATGGTGCACCATCGGAGCCGCTCGGGGCGAGAGCCGGCCGGGACGGAGCTTCCCAGGGCGGGAGCCGCCCGGGGCTACTCGATGACGGAGTTCGCCAGCACCACCAGCACGCCGAGCATGGCGTCCCCCACGCCGGTGGCCGCGGAAACGGCCCAGCCGCGCCCGGCCCACCGGGCCGTGACCACGCCCAGGGTGAACAGCAGGACGATGTTGAAGGCGAACACGGCGAACTCCACCCCGCCGGTGGGCCACCAGCCCCAGCCCGCGCCGGCGAGGATCAGTACGGTGGGCAGCACGGCCACGACGAGCGGCCACTCGCGGACCAGGACGTGCAGCGCCTCCCAGCGGGGGCGCGCGCCGCGCTCGGCGATGTAGTGGGCGTAGCCGTGCGCGAGCGCGGAGGCGAACCCGGTCACCACCAGCCAGGCGGCGTCGTAGCGCCGGCTCTCCGCGGAGGTGTGCCCGTCCCGGATGAGGGCCGCGACCATCGCGCTCGCCAGGACGGCGCCGTAGACCCCGCCGAACAGCAGCGTCGACCGGGTGTCGTGGGCGGACTGCCCGGGAGCGGCCGTCGTAATGCCCGCCATGACGGCTCCCTTCGGGGCGTACGGGGACGGTCCTTCCCACGATCACCCGGGCCGCGCCGGGTTGCCACTCACGGCCGGCCCGACGAAGTGTCCGCACGCCGGCGCCGATCCCGCACACTGTGTCGCCCTCCGGGCGGCCCGCCCCGGAGCTAGGGTCGCCGCATGTCCGACACCCCTGCCACCGACGGCACTTCCGCCCCCACCGGCACCTCCGCCTCCAGCGGGACTCCTGCTCCCCTCGGGACGTTCGCCCTGCACGTCGCCGACGCCGACCTGACTCCCGAGCCTCTCGCCCCGGAGCAGATCGTCTCCGGGACCCCCGAGGTGACCGGCCGGGTGGTCTGGGAGTCGGCGGACGGCCGTCAGGTGCGCGGGATCTGGCAGATCACCCCCGGAGTGGTCACCGACACCGAGGCCGACGAGATGTTCGTGGTGATCAGCGGCTCGGCCACCGTCGAGGTGGAGGGCGGGCCGACCCTGCGGGTGGGGCCCGGCGACATGGCGGTGCTGCGCGAGGGCGACCGTACGACGTGGACGGTGCACGAGACGCTGCGCAAGGTGTACGCGATCAGCCTCTGAGGCCACCGGACGCGCTCCCGCGCCCCGGCGGTCGCCCTGTCGCGGCGGGGCGCGAGCCGCAGCGCCGCCGGCCCGGAGCGCCGGCGGCCGCCGGGGTCACAGTCCGGCCGGCCGCGACGGGGCGGCGTACGGCGGCATGTTGTACGGCGTCACCACCTGGACCGCCGAGGGCAGCGTCGGGCCGGCGGGCGGCAGCGCACCGTGCGCCCGCATCACCAGATGGCACGCCTCCCGCATGTCGTGCCGGAGGTCGTGGTGGAGCACGGCGGACAGCCGGTGCTCGCGCAGCAGGCGGGTGTTGTCCTGGTCCAGGTCGTGGGCGATGAACACGGCGCACTCGCGGCCCAGGTCCTCGAAGGCCCGCAGGGTGGCGATGTTGCCGCCGCCGATCGAGTACACGGCGCGGATCTCCGGGTCGCGTTCCAGGGCCGCGCGCACCAGGTCGTACTGGGTGGCGTCGAGGCCCTGCCCCTCGGTGATCTCCACCAGTTCGCGGCGCGGCCTGCGGGCCCGCATGACGCTGCGGAAGCCCATCTCGCGTTCCTCCTCGTTGCGGAAGGAACCGCTGCTGAGGCTGGTGAGCACATGGCCGGGCCGGTCGCCGAGCCACTGGGCCATCAGGTACGCGGCCGTCGCGCCCGCCGCCCGGTTGTCGCTGCCGACGCAGGCCAGCCGGGCGCTGGCGGGCAGGTCGGTGACGAGGGTGACGACCGGGATCCCGGCCGCGGCCAGCCGGCCGACGGCCTCGGTCATCTCGGGCACGTCCGGCGCCTTGAGGATCACGCCCTGCGAGCCGCGCCGGGCGATCCGGTCGAGGGTCGCCACCTGCTCGCGCACCGGGCCGGTCTCGCGGAAGTGGAAGCGCGAGCGGACCACGGCCGGGTGCAGGGACGGCAGTTCGGCCTCCAGCGCGGCCCGCACGGCGGTGGTGAACCGCTCGGGCGCCCGCATCACGATGTCGACCATGAAGGTGCGGCCGACCAGGCGGACCTGGGTGCGCTGGCGGTCCAGGTCGGCGATGGCCCGGTGCACCTCCCGCGCGGTGCTCTCCCGCACGCCGCCCCGGCCGTTGAGCACCCGGTCGACGGTGGCCTCGCTCAGCCCGGCCTGACGTGCGATCTCCCGAATGGGGAACGGGTGGCCCATGCGCCGGCTCCTTGTGCTGCTTGAGGGGTTTTTGATGGCTCACTGCTGGTTGTTCGAGGGGTTTGTACTGACAAGAATGACAGCGCCGCGCCGCCTCCGTGACCGAAAGCGCGTCGCCTCCATGACCGAAAGCGCGTCGCCTCCATGACCGAAAGCGCGTCGCCTCCATGACCGAAAGCGCGTCGCCTCCGTGACCGAAAGGACGACGATGTCCTCCACCTCCCTGCGCCCCCGCGTCTGGCTGTCCGAGCAGGCCTGCGATCTCGACGCCTTCCGCGCGCTCGTCGAGCGGGCCTGCGACCCCGCCGGCTTCCCGCACGCCGGTGCCGTCGAGCGGAACGTCCTCGTCTACGACACCGCGCGGCTGCTCGCCGGGGACCGCCGCGCCGTGCGGGAGGAACTGGTCCGCGCCCTCGACACGGGCCCGGGCGTCGTGGTGCTGCGGGGCGCCTTTCCCGACCCGGCCGTGGTCGACCGGGCCACGGCCGTCTTCGAGGACCTGATCGCCGGGCAGCGCGCCTCGGGCGCCGGCGCCGGGGACCACTTCGCCGCACCCGGGGCCAACGACCGGGTGTGGAACGCCCTGGAGAAGGCGGCGCTGCACGACCCCGGGGCCTTCGCCGACTACTACGCCAACGAGGTCCTCGCCCTGGTCTGCGAGGCGTGGCTCGGCCCCGGCTACCAGGTGACCTCGCAGATCAACGTCGTCAATCCGGGCGGCGCGGCCCAGCTGCCGCACCGCGACTACCACCTGGGCTTCCTGGACGCCCGGACCGCGGCCGCCTACCCGGCGCACGTGCACCGCCTCTCCCCCGCCCTGACCCTGCAGGGCGCGGTCGCGCACCGCGACATGCCGGTGGAGTCCGGGCCGACGATGTACCTGCCGTACTCGCAGACGTACGAGCCGGGCTATCTGGCCTGGCGGCTGCCGGAGTTCCGGGCGTACTTCGAGGCGCACCACGTGCAGCTCCCGCTGGCCAAGGGGGACGCGGTCTTCTTCAACCCCGCCGTGTTCCACGCCGCCGGGACCAACCGTTCGGCGGACATCCGGCGCATGGCCAATCTCCTCCAGGTCTCCTCCGCCTTCGGGCGGGCGATGGAGACCGTGGACCGCGAGGCCGTGGTGAACGCGGTCTTCCCGGTGCTGCTCGAGCGCCGGGCCGGGGGCGTGGACGAGGCCTGGCTGGAGCGCGTCGTCGCCGCGAGCGCCGAGGGCTACCCCTTCCCCACCAACCTCGACGACGACCCGCCCGTCGACGGCCTGGCCCCGCCCTCCCAGGCCGACCTGGTACGCCGGGCGCTGCGGGAGAACTGGACCCCGGACGCCCTGCGGGCCCGGCTGCGGGCCGCCGCCGGGCGACGCGAGAGCTGAGGACGACCATGGAACCGACGGGACTTCTGCGGGACAAGGCCGTCCTGGTCAACGGCGGCACCCAGGGTGTGGGGGCCGCGGTCGCGCGGGCCGCGGTCCGCGAGGGCGCCCTGGTGGCCGTGACCGGCCGCCGCCGCGAACCCGGCGAGGCGCTGGTGGCCGAGCTGACGGCGGCCGGGGGCACGGCGAGATACCTCCAGGCCGACCTGGCGGACGCCGGCCGGGCCCGGTCCGCCGTGGCCGAGGTCGTCGACGCGTACGGCCGGATCGACTGCCTGGTCAACTCGGCGGGCCTGACCGCCCGCGGCACCCTGCTGGACACCACCCCCGAGCTGTTCGACGCGCACATCGCGGTCAACCTCAAGGGGCCGTTCTTCGCGATGCAGGCGACGGTGGCCGACATGGTGGCCCGTGGGGCGCCCGGCACGATCGTCAACATCATCACCTCCTCCGCGCACGGCGGGCAGCCCTTCCTGGCGCCGTACGTGGCGGCCAAGGCCGGGCTGGCCGGCCTGACCCGCAACGCCGCGCACGCGCACCGCTTCGACCGCGTCCGGATCAACGGCCTGAACATCGGCTGGACCGCCACCGAGGGCGAGGACGCCACCCAGCGCCGCTTCCACGGCGCCGGCGACGACTGGCGGGAGCGCGCCGCCGAGCGGCTGCCGATGGGCAGGCTGGGCCGGCCGGACGAGATCGCCGACTTCGTGGTCCTGCTGCTGTCCGAGCGGTCCGGCGTGGTCACCGGCTCGGTGATCGACTGGGACCAGAACGTACTCGGCGGCCTGGACTGACCGCCGTCCGCCCTCCACCCTCCGCCCTCCGCCCAGACCCAAGGAGCACCACCCCCATGCGCATCGGAATTCTCGGCCTCGGCCGCATCGGCGCCTTCCACGCCGAGACCCTGTCCGCGCTCGACGCGGTCACCTCGCTCGTCGTCGCCGACCCGTTCGCGGACGCCGAGGCCGCGGCCGGGCGGTTCGGAGCCGAGGTGGCCGGCTCGCCCGAGGAGATGCTGGCCGCCGGGGTGGACGGTGTCGTGGTGGCCGCCGCGACCGACGCCCACCCGGCCCTGATCCTGGCCGCCGTCGAGGCGGGCGTGCCCGTCTTCTGCGAGAAGCCCGTCGCCCGCACCATGACCGAGGGCGTACGGGTGCTGAAGGCCGTCGAGGGGGCCGGCGTGCCGGTGCAGATCGGCTACAACCGCCGCTTCGACGCCGGTTTCACCGCCGCCCGGGCGGCCGTGCACGCCGGCGAGCTGGGCGCGCTGCACACGGTGCGGTGCACCACGCTCGACCCGGCGCCGCCCCCGGCCGCGTACGTCGCCGCCTCCGGCGGCATCTTCCGCGACTGCTCGGTGCACGACTTCGACGTCATCCGCTGGGTGACCGGGCGGGAGGTGACCGAGGTCTACGCCGTCGGCGGCAACCGCGGCGCCGAGTACATCCGTGAGGCGGGCGACGCCGACACCACCGGGGCGGTCCTCACCCTCGACGACGGCACGATCGCGGTGGTCTCCAACAGCCGTCACAACGCGCGCGGCTACGACGTGCGCATGGAACTGCACGGCTTCGCGGACTCCATCGCCGTGGGCCTGGACGACAGGCTGCCGCTGCGCTCGGTGGAACCAGGGGTGGCCTTCCCGGCCGGCACCCCGCACGACTTCTTCATGGACCGCTTCACCGACGCCTACCGCGCCGAACTCGCGGCGTTCACCGAGGTGGTGGCCGGGCGGCTGCCGTCGCCGTGCACGGTCGCCGACGCGCTGGAGGCCGGGTGGATCGCGGAGGCGTGCACGCTGTCCCTGCGCGAGCACCGCCCGGTGCCGGTCGAGGAGGTGCGCACGGTCTGACCGGCCGCCGCGGGTCCGGGGCCCGGCCCCGCCACCGTCCGCCACCGTGGGCACGGCGCGCCGGCGGTCAGGTGCTCGCCGGCGGTCAGGTGCGCGGGCCGGCTCCGGCGAGCACGGCCCGCTCCCGGGCGGTGCGGACGGCCTCCGAGAGGGTGGCGATGTCGTACGGGCCGCGGTGGCGGCGGCCGTTGACGAAGAAGGTCGGCGTGCCGGACACGTCGCTCAGGTCCGCCGACTCGACGTCCTCGGCCACCCGCTCCGCGCCCGCGCGCTCACGCAGGTCCGTACGGAACCGCTCCACGTCCAGCCCGGCCTGTTCGGCGTAGCGCAGCAGGTCCTTCACCTCCAGGTCGCCCTGGTGGCTGATCAGGATGTCGTGCATCTGCCAGAACCGGCCCTGGCGGGCGGCGGCCTCCGCGGCCTCGGCGGCGAGCTGGGCGCTGGGGTGCACGTCGGTGAGGGGCAGGTGCCGCCAGACGTAGCGCACGTCGTCGCCGAAGTCGGCGAGCAGCTCGCGCACCACGGGCTCCGCGAGGCCGCAGTACGGGCACTCGTAGTCGCCGTACTCGACCAGCGTCACCGGGGCGTCCAGCGGGCCCCTGATGTGGTCGCGGGCCGGGTCGACGGGCTCGCTGAGGTCGACGAGCACCTCTCCCCCGCCCAGCAGGGCGCGGGCGCGACGGTCCGGGGGCAGCAGGGCCAGCACCCTCGTGACCAGCCAGGTGACGAGGAAGGAGCAGACCAGGGCCGCCAGGACGCCGGTCTTGGCCTCCTCCAGCCGGGCCCCGTCGAAGGCCAGGGTGGCGATCAGCAGCGACACCGTGAAGCCCGTTCCTGACAGGGTGCCGCCCGCGACGATCGCCCCCCAGCCGAGCGGCGGCCGCAGCCGCCCCCGGCTCAGCCGCACCGCCAGCCAGGTGGCGCCGGCGATGCCGACGGGCTTGCCCAGCACGTAACCGACCAGGACGCCGAGGGTGACGGGCGAGGCGAAGGCGTCCGCGAGCCGGTCGGGGCGGATCGTGAGACCGGCGTTGGCCAGCGCGAACAACGGCACGACGACATAGCTGGTCCAGGGGTGGAACAGGCGCTGCAGCCGTTCGTTGGGCGAGAGCGTGGAGGCCAGGCCGCGGCGCAGGGTGCGTTCCAGTTCGGGGGTGGGCTGCTCGCGGAAGCGGCGGAAGAGCCGGCTGGCCCGCTCCAGCGCGTGCCTCTGGGCCGGGTGGGCGTAGGTGAGCAGCCCCATGACGAGCCCGCCGACCACCGGATCGACCCCCGAGCGCAGCAGCGCGCCCCACAGCAGCACGGCCGGCAGCAGGTACGCCGTGGTGCGTGCCCCGGCGGCGCGCATCGCCAGGAGCACGCCGAGGACGCCGAGGGCGGTGAGGAGGGCGGGGACGTACACGGTCCCGGTGTAGGCGAAGGCGATGACGGCCAGGGCGGCGAAGTCGTCGGCGACGGCGACGCCGAGGACGAAGACGCGCAGCCCGGACGGCAGCCGGGAGCCGAAGACGGCCAGCAGGCCCAGCGCGAACGCCGTGTCGGTCGACATCGCGGCGCCCCAGCCCCCCGCCGAGGCGTGCCCGGCGTTGAACGCGAGATAGATCGCCACGGGAACGGCCATCCCGCTGAGCCCGGCGACGGCCGAGAGCGCCAGCCGCCGGCGCTCGCGCAGCTCGCCGATGTCGAACTCGCGGCGGGCCTCGAGGCCGACGACGAAGAAGAACAGCGCCATCAGCCCGCTGTTGACCCACTCGCGCAGTTCCAGGGAGACCCCGGCCGAGCCGAGGGTGACCGACAGCCGGGTGCGCCAGAACGACTCGTAGGTGCCCGGCGAGACATTGGCCCACACCAGCGCCGCGACCGCCGCCGCGAGCAGCACCGCCGCGCTGCCCGTCTCGGTGCGCAGGAAGGTGCGCAGCGGGCCGCGCGCGCCCACGCCGCAGGCGGTCTGCCCCGTCATGGGAGGGGGTGCGGCGGAGGACGGGATGCGGACCTCGGACACGTGATCAGTGTACGGACGGGCCGCCTCACCGGGCGGCGGGCTGGGCCGGCAGGTCGAAGACGTGACGTGGTGTGACGATCTCGGTGATGGCCCGGCCGAACAGGGTGCTGGGTTCGCTGCCCCGGTGGTCGATGTCGGTGTTCAGCAGCACGACGAGGGTCGTGTCCTGCCCGGGGAGGTAAATGGTCAGGGACTCGTAGCCGGGTATCGAGCCGTTGTGGCCGATCCAGCCCTGGACGTCGAAGATGCCCAGGCCGTATCCGGCGCCCGGGATCGTGGTGGGGGGTGTGGTCAGGCGCTGTTCCTGTGTGGCGGGAGCGACCATGGCGGCGCCGTCGGGGAAGACGCCGGTGGCCACCGTGCGGGCCCAGACGCGCAGGTCGTCGAGCGTGGAGATCATCGCGCCGGCCGCCCAGGCCCAGGAGGTGTTCCAGTCCGCCGTGCCGGCGACCCGCCCGTCGGCGGTCTGGTCGGTGTAGCCCTGGGGGTGCGGCCGGGGGAACTCGGCGCCGGCCGGGAAGAGGGTGCGGTCCAGGCCGGCGGGTACGAGGACGTGGTCGTGGAGGTAGCCGGCGAGTGGCCGGCCGGTCACCTTCTCGACGACGAGGCCGAGGAGGATCAGGTTGGTGTTGCAGTAGGAGAACCGCTCGCCCGGCGGGAACAGCACGGGGTGTGCGAAGGCGTAGCCCAGCAGCTGCCGCGGTGTGAAGGCACGCCGCGGGTCCGAGGTCAGGGCCTTGAAGAAGTCCTCGTCGTCGGAGTAGTTGAACAGTCCGCTGCGCATGCCGGCCAGCTCTCGCAGGGTGATCGTGTTTCCGTTCGGTACGCCGTCGACGTACCTGCCGATGGGGTCGTCCAGGTCCACCTCGTGCCGGTCCACCAGCTGCAGCAGCGCGGTCACGGTGAAGGTCTTGGTCTCGCTGCCGATCCGCGTGTACAGGCCGGGTGACATCTTCTGCCCGGTGCTCGTGTCGGCCACGCCGAAGGACTTCACGTACCGCTCCCCCGGCCGCCACAGGCCCACGGTCACTCCGGGGACGTGTGCCTCGCGCATGACGCGCCGAACGGCCTCGTCGATCCGGTGGGTCACGTCTGGGCGGGGGGTGGTGTCGGGACGGGCGGTCGCGGTGGGGCGGGGGGCGCTGATCAGGGTGAAGGAGGGGATGGGCGAGGGGCGCGGGTCCGAGGCGGCGGGGCCGGCCGGGGTGGCCGGGGTGGCCCAGGTGGCCGGGGCGGCGGGGGCGGCCGGGGCGGCGCTGGTGGTGGGCGGTGCGCTTCCGGTGGGCGGTGCGCTTCCGGTGGTCGGGGCGGTCGCGGCGATGGGCACGATCAGCACGGCGGTGGCGGTGACGGCCGCCCTGCCCAGTCGTGTGCACGCGTGCGTCATGGGCCGGCTCCCGGCGGGGGCCGGGCATCCGCCGGATGCGGAACCCGACGTCACCAGCATAGGAGTGGCGGGGGGCCGCCGCTTGTCGGCGCCCGGGGCTCTGCCCCGGGGGCCCCGGCGGGGGTTGTCCCCCGCGCCCCCGCTTTGGCTTTGCCCACCCGCCCGCCCGGCTCGCTGGGGTGAGGGGTCACCGTCCCTGGGGCTCCGCCCCAGACCCCGGGCGGGGGCTCCGCCCCCCGCACCCCCCTCTGCCCCATCCAGCCCACCCGACTCACTGGGCCGACAAGTTGCCGCCACGGGGCTCCGCCCCGGACCCCACGCGGGGCTCCGCCCCCGCACCCCCGGCGGGGGCTCCGCCCCCCGCACCCCGCGGGGCCATGCCCCTGTACCCCGCGGGGCCATGCCCCTGTACCCCGCGGGGCTATGCCCCCTGTACCCCGCGGGGCTATGCCCCGCGCCATACGTTCGCGAAGGCCGCGGCCTCGATCGCGCGGCGTTGGCGGACCGCCTCCAGTTCCATGACCGCCTCGTGGACGGCCGCCAGGACCGTGAGGACCGCGTCGTCGGTGATGCCGGGCTCCGTCGCGGCGGTCTCCTCGCCGATGCCGACGGCCGCCGCCAGGGCCAGCAGCACCGGTTCGTCGGCGGCCCAGCGGTACGCCGCCCGGCGGCGGGCCTCGGTGTCGCTGAGCAGCGTGCGCCCGGTGCGGAACGGCAGCCAGCGGCACCGTTCGAAAGTGATCTGACCCTCCTGCTCCAGGGCGGCCAGGTACGCCGACGCCAGGCCGTTGCCGCGCCGCCAGAGCCAGTCCGGCAAGGACTCGTAGGGGACCTGCCGGACCAGGGAGCAGGCGGCGGCCTCGAGCAGCCGGTCGGCCGGCTCGGCCCGCACCCGGGGCACGATGCGGTCGCCGTCCAGGCGGAGGACGTCGTCCCGCAGCAGGTCGTACGCCTCCGCCCCGGCCAGGGCGAGGGAGAGGTCGCCGCGGGCCGGCGGGCGGCTCGCCGGCACGTCCAGGGCGACGATCATCAGATCACGCGGTGTGCTCATGATGCCCCCGTCCAGGGCGGGTCCGGCACCGGGCGGCGGCGCGGGACGCGGCGCTTGTGCTTCCGTACGGCCCGACTGTAGCGCGGCAAGGTCATCCGGCGCGGATCGTGGGCTCCGCGGACCCGGGCACCGGCTCGCGCGCGGGGGCCGGTCGGCGCGCCCTCGTACCGTGCCCGCCGGGGAGGGTCCACCCGTGCCGGTCGGGGCGGCGTCCCTCTGCCGTGCGCCCTGCCGGAGCCGGCCGGCCGCGAGGGTCCTCCGGGGCGCGGTGCGGCCGGTCCCCGCTCCGGCGCCCGTACCGGTACCGGTACCGGTGGCCCGGCCGGGGTGGGACGGGAGTCCGGGCCGGGTCGGGACGGGTGGCCCGGCCGATCGTGGTCGGGGCGGGAGTCCCGCCGGGGCCGGGACGGGTGGTCCGATCGGGGCCGGGGCGGGTGGCCCGATCGGGGTGGGGACGGGAGTCCCGGCCGGGTCAGGCGCCGCAGGATCGCAGGAAGCGACGGGTGCGTACCGCGATGGGCAGTGGCTTGTCCGGGTCGCACGGGTACATGTCCTGCTCGACGATCGCGAACAGGTCCACGCCGAGGCGCTGCGCGGCCGCGAGGACCGGTTCCAGTGCCGGTACGCCGGACGGGGGCTCGCACATCACGCCGCGGGCGACCGCCGGACCGAACGGCACCTCGTTCGCCACCACGTCGGCGAGGATCGCCGGGTCGACCTGCTTGAGGTGCAGGTAGCCGATGCGTTCGCCGTAAGTTTCGATCAGCTTGACGCTGTCGCCGCCGCAGTAGGCGTAGTGCCCGGTGTCCAGGCACAGGTTGACCAGCTCGGAGTCGGTGGAGTCCAGGAAGCGCTCGACGTGGGCCTCGGTGTCGACGTGGGTGTCGGCGTGCGGGTGGACGACGATGTCGAGGCCGTAGGTCTCCTTGACCTCGTGGCCGAGGCGTTCCATGCCCTTGGCCAGGTGGGCCCACTGCCCGGCCGTCAGCTCCGGCGGCTCCAGGATCTCGGCGGTCTTGTCGTCCCGCCAGAAGGAGGGGATGACGACGAGGTGCCGTGCGCCCATGGCCTGGGTGAGGGCGGCGACCTGGCTCACGTGCTCCCAGGTGGCGTCCCACACCGACGGGCCGCGGTGCAGTCCGGTGAAGACGGTGCCCGCGGAGACCTTCAGCCCGCGCCTGCCGACCTCGTCGGTGAGGCGGGCCGGGTCGGTGGGCAGATAGCCGTAGGGGCCGAGTTCGATCCAGGAGTAGCCGGCCTCGGCGACCTCGTCGAGGAAGCGTTCCCAGGGGACCTGCCGGGGGTCGTCGGGGAACCAGACGCCCCAGGAGTCGGGGGCCGAGCCGACCCGGATGCGGTCCAGCGCGGGGGCCATGTCGTCAGTTCCCTTCGGGAGATGCCGGTACGGGGGCGGTGGGCTCCGTGGACTTCGCGGGCCCCGGGGAGGCGGCCGGACCCGTGGACGCGGCCGGGCCGGTGGGTGCCGTGAGGTCCCGCTCCTCGGGGAGCTCGTCCACGTCCACGCCGCGGACCTGGGCCAGTTCGTGCTTGAGGGCGGCGAGTTCGGCGCCGCCGGCCATGTGGTTGGTCAGCTCCTCGAGGCCGATCTCGCTGCGCGCGGCGGACAGTTCGAGGGTGCCCAGGCGCAGCACGCTGAAGTGGTCGCCGACCATGTACGCGTGGTGCGGGTTGTGGGTGATGAAGATGACGCCGAGGCCGCGGTCGCGGGCGGCGGCGATGTACTTCAGGACCACCCCGGACTGCTTGACGCCGAGGGCGGCGGTGGGCTCGTCCAGGATGAGGACGCGGGCGCCGAAGTGGACGGCGCGGGCGATCGCCACGCACTGGCGCTGGCCGCCGGACAGGGTGCCGATGGGCTGCTCCAGGTCGTCCAGGACGATGCCCATGTCGCGCAGTTCCTCGTCCGCCGTGCGCTTCATGCGGGCGATGTCGAGACGGCGCAGGGGCCAGGCGCCCTTGGTCAGCTCCGAGCCGAGGAAGAAGTTCCGCCACACCGGCATGAGCGGGACCGTGGCCAGGTCCTGGTAGACGGCGGCGATGCCCTTGTCGAGGGCCTCGCGCGGGGTGGAGAAGCGCACCGGCTCGCCGTCGACGAGGAAGTCGCCCTCGGTGTGCTGGTGCAGCCCGGAGATGATCTTGATGAGGGTGGACTTGCCGGCGCCGTTGTCGCCGAGTACGCAGGTCACCCTGCCGGGGTGGACGGCGAGGTCCACGCCGTGCAGGGCGCGGATGTTGCCGTAGGACTTGCCGGCCCCGCGCAGTTCGACGACAGGTGCGGGCGCCGCCGGCGCGGGGTCCTTCGGGACCGCGCCGTGGCCGCCGGTCCGGGACGGGACGCCGGTTCCGGCGCCGCTGTCGGTCCCGCCGGTGCCGCCGGCCGCGTTCGCGCCGCTGGTCTTGTCGGTCGTCATGTCGGTCACCTCCGGGTCGCGGTGCGCTGGACCCACAGATTGATGAGGACGGCGCCGAGCAGCATCACGCCGAGGAACGCCTTGAACCAGTCGGGGTTCCAGCCGGCGTAGACGATGCCCTGGTTCACCATGCCGAACATGAAGGCGCCGAAGACCGGGCCGATGGCGGAGCCGTAGCCGCCGGTGAGCAGGCAGCCGCCGATGACGGCCGCGGCGATGTAGATGAGCTCCTGCCCGACCCCCTCGCCGGACTGCACGGTGTTGAAGGAGAACAGCTGGTGCATCCCGACGAACCAGGCGCCGAAGCCGACCAGCATGAACAGGGTGATCTTGGTGAAGGTCACGGGCACGCCGACCGCGCGGGCGCTGTCCTTGTTGCCGCCGACCGCGAAGACCCAGTTGCCGTACTTGGTGCGCAGCAGGACCCAGGTGGCCAGCGCGGCGAAGACCAGCCACCACACCACGGTGATCTTCACCTGGACGCCGCCGACGTCGAAGGACGAGGCGAACAGGGCCTTGGCCTGGCCGAAGCCGTCCATGTCGCTGATGTCGTCGGTCGCCACGTTGCCGGTGACCAGCTTGGTGACGGCGAGGTTGACGCCCTGGAGGATGAGGAAGGTGCCGAGCGTGACCAGGAAGCTCGGCAGCCCGGTCCGCACCAGCATCCAGCCGTTGAACGCGCCGATCCCGAGCGACACCGCCAGGGCGACGACGACGCCGACCCACACGTTCATGGTGAGCTGGTAGCTGAGCATGCTGGCGGTCAGCGCTGAGGTGATGACGGCGACGCCGGCCGAGAGGTCGAACTCGCCGCCGATCATCAGCAGCGCCACGGGCAGGGCCATGATGCCGATGGTCGACGACTGGTAGAGGATCGTCGCCATCGAGCCGCCCTGGCGGACCGATGGCGCCGCGGCGAAGAAGAACACGAACACGGCGACGGCGCCGAGGAAGACGCCGACCTCCGGGCGGGCCAGCAGCCGGAGCGCGAGCGGGCGCCGCGCGGTCCGGCCGTCGGTCTCCCTGCCGCCGGGGGCCGGCGGTGTTCCCACCGCCGGCGCGGCCTGCTGGGTCATGTCGATCACCGGGTGCCCTTCGCGGCGAACTCGGCGACCTTGTCGACGTTGGACTTGTCGACGAAGGCCGGGCCGGTCAGGACCGGCTGCACGCCGCCGCCGCTGTAGTTGCCGTTGTTCCTGTAGAGCCACAGGGAGTCCACCGCGAGGTAGCCCTGGAGGTAGGGCTGCTGGTCGACGGCGAACTGGATGGTGCCCTTCTGGATGGCGCCGGTCAGGTCCTTGTTGAGGTCGAAGGTGGCGATCCTGGCCTTGCTGCCGGCGTCGTCCACCGACTGCACCGCGGTCAGGGCGAAGGGGGCGCCCAGGGTGACGACGTAGTCGATGCCGCTGTCCTGCTTCAGCTTGGCGGTGATCGTCGACTTCACGGAGGGCATGTCGGTGCCGTTGACGTACAGGGTCTCGGTGGTGCCCTTGAACGTCTTCTTCACGCCGTCGCAGCGCTGGGTCAGGCCGATGTTGCCCTGCTCCTGGATGACGCAGACGGCCTTCTTGGCGCCGACCTGGTTCAGCTTGTCGCCGAAGGCCTCGCCCGCCACGCTCTCGTCCTGGCCGAAGAACTCGGTCAGCCCGAGCTTCTTCCAGTCGCTGACGCCGGAGTTGAGGCCCACCACGGGTATGCCGGCGGCCGTGGCCTTGGCGATCACGCTCTTCATGGCGTCCGGCTTGGCGAGGGTGACCGCGATGCCGTCGACCTTCTGGTCCACCGCGTTCTGCACCAGGTTGGCCTGGGTGCCGGCGTTGGGGTCGGCGGAGTAGACGAGCTTGATGTTGTCCTTGGCGGCGGCGGCCTCGGCGCCCTTGCGGACGATGTCCCAGAAGGTGTCGCCGGGTGCCTGGTGCGTCACCAGGGCGACCGTCATCCGGGGCGTGTTCGCCTTGCCCGCGGAGGCGGCCGACCCGCTCTCCTCGGCCTTCTTTCCGCCCGAGCTGCTGGAGCAGCCGGCGAGGGTCAGGGCCGCCGCCGCGGCCACGGCCACGACGGGGGCGAGTCTGCGGGAGCGAGAAGAGCGGTCCATCGTTTCCTGCACCTCACTGTGCGACGGGGGAAGGCAGGGATCGGGAGGGATCCCGGGGGCCCGCGGCTCACGCCCGGGCCGTGCGCCGCGCTGGGCGGCGGTTGCGCTGGGACCGGATTCCATCCCGTGGCGCGCCCGCTGTCAATACTTTGTTAAGACATCACTTCACGAGCTAGTCCGAATGTAAGTACAAACTATTGACAGTGCGGGTGCCGGAGTCCTACACCTGGGAGGCGGCAGACCCCGCGATCCGCGTCCCGGCCCGTCGCGGGCCCCGGGCTCCGCGCCCCGGCGCCGCGGGCCCCACCCCCCAGCACAGCCCGAGGAGCGTCGCGCATGGCAGAGCCCACCGAGTCCGGGACCGCCCGGCCCTTCGACCTCATCACGATGGGCCGTATCGGAGTCGATCTCTACCCGCTGCAGTCCGGCGTACCCCTGGCGGATGTGGAGACCTTCGGCAAGTTCCTCGGCGGCTCGGCCGCCAACGTCGCCGTCGCCGCCGCCCGGCTCGGCCGCCGCACCGCGGTCATCACCCGCACGGGCGACGACCCCTTCGGCGACTACCTGCACCGGGCGCTCGGCGAGTTCGGCGTCGACGACCGCTGGGTGACGCCGGTCGCGGCGTACCCGACGCCCGTGACGTTCTGCGAGATCTTCCCGCCGGACGACTTCCCGCTCTACTTCTACCGCCGGCCCAAGGCGCCCGACCTGGAGATCCACGCCGACGAACTGGACCTCGACGCCGTCCGCGCGGCCCGGATCTTCTGGATCACCGGCACCGGGCTGAGCGAGGAACCCAGCCGCTCGGCCACCCTCGCCGCCCTCGCGGCCCGCGCCAGGGCCGGCACCACGGTCTTCGACCTCGACTGGCGCCCCATGTTCTGGCGCGACCCGCAGCAGGCCCGCCCCTACTACGCCGAGGCGCTGCGGCACGCCACCGTGGCGGTCGGCAACCTCGACGAGTGCGAGATCGCCACCGGCGTCCGCGAGCCCGAGGCGTGCGCCGAGGCGCTGCTGGCGGCCGGGCCCGAACTCGCCGTCGTCAAGCAGGGCCCCAAGGGCGTGCTGGCGGCGCACCGGGACGGCGCCCGGGCCGAGGTGCCGCCGGTGCCGGTCGAGGTCGTCAACGGCCTCGGCGCCGGCGACGCCTTCGGCGGCTCGCTCTGCCACGGGCTGCTGTCCGGCTGGGACCTGACCCGGACGATGCGGTTCGCCAACGCGGCCGGCGCCCTGGTCGCCTCCCGCCTCGCCTGCTCCTCCGCGATGCCCGCCCCGGCGGAGGTCGAAGACCTCCTCGCACGGGCCACCGCCTGACCACCGCCGGCCCGGAGTGCTCGCACGCCACTCCTCGAACGGAGTTTCGCCTTGACCCTCAGCATCCCCGACCTCACCGCCGTCAGAGCCCGGCATCCCGAGGCCGTCGCCGAGGCGGCGGCCCGCCGGGTGCGGCGCCCGCTGATCGGCGACAGCGGCCGGCTGATGATCGTGGCCGCCGACCACCCGGCGCGCGGCGCGCTCGCGGTCGGCGACCGCCGGCTCGCCATGGCCAACCGGGCCGAGCTGCTGGAGCGCCTGTGCACGGCCCTGTCCCGGCCCGGCGTCGACGGGGTGCTGGCGACCGCCGACATCCTGGAGGACCTGCTGCTCCTCGGCGTCCTGGACGGCAAGGTCGTCATGGGCTCGATGAACCGCGGCGGACTGGCCGGGGCCTCCTTCGAGATGGACGACCGCTTCACCGGCCACCGCCCCCGCGACCTGGCCCGGCTCCGCTTCGACGCGGGCAAGCTGCTGCTCCGGATCGACTACGGCGACCCGGGCTCGCTGACCACGCTGGAGTCCACGGCCCGGGCCATAGACGAGATGGCCGAGCTGCGCCTGCCGGTGTTCGTCGAGCCGTTCCTCTCCCGCCGCGCCGGCGGCAGAGTGGTCAACGACCTGTCCGCCGAGGCCGTCACCCACTCCATCGCCATCGCCTCGGGGCTGGGCGGCACCTCCGCGTACACCTGGCTGAAGCTGCCGGTCACCACGGACCCGGACGACATGGCGGAGGTGCTGCGGTCCTCCACGCTGCCGGCGGTGCTGCTCGGCGGCGACGTCGGCGGCGACCAGGAGGGCGCCTACGAGCGCTGGCGCAAGGCGCTGAGACTGCCCACCGTCCAGGGCCTGGTCGTCGGCCGTTCCCTGCTGTATCCCGCCACCGGCAGCGTCGAGACGGCGGTCGACACGGCCGTGGGCCTGCTGCGCGAAGGAGGAGCCGCCCGATGACCACCACCGGCCCGGACCACGTGTCCGGCACGGGCCCCGACCGCCCGCCCGCCACCGGCCCGGACTTCGTGTCCGGCACGGGCCCCGGCCACCCGCCCGCCACCGGCCCGGACTTCGTGTCCGGCACGGGCCCCGGCCACCCGCCCGCCGCCGGCCCGGACTTCGTGTCCGGCACGGGCCCCGGCCACCCGCCCGCCGCCGGCCCGGACTTCGTGTCCGGCACGGGCCCCGACCGCCCGCCCGCCGCCGGCCCGTACCACCTGCCCGCCGCCGCCCCGGCGCCCGGCCGTGCGTACACCGTGGACGTGCGCCCCGAGTCCGCGGGCTGGGGACACGCGAGCCTGCGCGTCCTCGAACTGCCGCCCGGCGGCTCACACACCTTCGGCACCGGCGACAGCGAGTGGATCGTCCTGTCGCTGTCGGGCGGCTGCACGGTGTCCGCCACCGACGCCTCCGGCCGGGAGACCGCCTTCCAACTGACCGGCCGTGCCGATGTGTTCAGCGCCGTGAGCGACTTCGCCTATGTGCCGCGCGACGCCCGCGCCACCCTCTCCTCACCCGGCGGCGGACGGTTCGCGCTCACCGGTGCGCGCTGCACCCGCCGGCTGCCGGCCCGCTACGGCCCCGCCTCCCGGGTTCCGGTGGAACTGCGCGGCACCGGAACCTGCTCGCGGCAGGTGAACAACTTCGGCGCCGCGGACGTCTTCGAGTGCGACCGGCTGATCGCCGTCGAGGTGCTCACCCCGGGCGGCAACTGGTCGTCGTTCCCGCCGCACAAGCACGACGAGCACCGGCCGGGCGAGGAGTCGGTGCTGGAGGAGATCTACTACTTCGAGTTCGCCGCCCACGACGGCGTCCCCGGCCTCGGCTACCAGCGCGTGACGCCCTCCGGGCGGGGGCGCGGCACGGATGTGCTCGCCGAGGTCCGCGACGGCGACGTGGTGCTGATCCCGGACGGCTGGCACGGCCCGTCGATGGCCGTGCCCGGCCACCACATGTACTACCTCAACGTCATGGCGGGCCCGGACGCCGAGCGTGCCTGGCTGATCTGCGACCACCCCGACCACGCCTGGATCCGCGAGACCTGGCCCGGGCAGCCCGTCGACCCGCGCCTGCCCCTGTACACCGCTCCCGCCGAGTGAGGTCCGAGATGAGCAACCCTGAGCAGCCGCCGCAGCAGCCGCACTCGCAGCAGGCGCAGCCGCAGCAGGCGCAGTCGCAGTCGCCGCGGCCGCCGGTGGTCCGGCTGACCGTCGCCCAGGCCCTGGTGCGGTTCCTGGCCGCCCAGTACACCGAGCGGGACGGCGTGCGGCAGCGGCTGATCGCCGGCACCTGGGGCATCTTCGGCCACGGCAACGTGGCCGGTCTCGGCCAGGCCCTCGTCGAGTACGCCGGTGTGATGCCGTACCACCAGGGCCGCAACGAGCAGGCCATGGTGCACGCGGCCGTGGGACACGCCCGCCAGCGGGGCCGGCTGTCCACCCAGGCGGTGACCACCTCGATCGGCCCGGGCGCCACCAACCTCGTCACGGGCGCCGCCCTGGCGACGATCAACCGCCTGCCGGTGCTGCTGCTGCCCGGCGACTACTTCGCCACGCACGCGGCGGACCCCCTGCTCCAGCAGCTGGAACACCCCGTCGAGGCGGACGTGTCGGTGAACGACACCCTGCGCCCGGTCTCCCGCTACTTCGACCGGATCACCCGCCCCGAGGCGCTGATCCCCTCCGCGCTGCGGGCGATGCGGGTGCTCACCGACCCGGTCGAGACCGGCGCCGTCACGCTGGCGCTGCCGCAGGACGTGCAGGCCGAGGCGTACGACTGGCCACGGGAGTTCCTCGCCGAGCGGGTGTGGCGGGTCAGGCGTCCCGCTCCCGACCCGGCCGAGCTCGCCGAGGCCGTGCGGGCCGTCCGCGCGGCGTCCCGGCCGCTGATCGTCGCGGGCGGCGGCGTCCACCACAGCGCGGCCGAGGAGGCGCTGCGCGCACTGGCCGAGGCGACCGGCATCCCGGTCGCCTCCACCCAGGCCGGCAAGGGCTCGCTGCGCCACGACCACCCGCAGGACGTCGGCGGCATCGGCCACACCGGCACCGCCACCGCCGACGAGCTCGCCCGCACCGCCGACCTGGTCATCGGCGTCGGCACCCGCTACACGGACTTCACCACCGCCTCCGGCACCCTGTTCCGGCACCCGGACGTCCGCTTCGTGAACCTCAACGTCGCCGCCTTCGACGCGCACAAGCTGGCGGCCACGACGCTGGTCTGCGACGCGCGGGCGGGACTCACGGCACTCACGGAGGCACTGGCCGGGCACCGGGTGGACGCCGGGTACGAGGCCGCGTACCGGGCCGGCAAGGAGCGCTGGGAGAGGATCGTCGAGGCCGCCTTCCGCGCCGCCGACGACAGCGCCGTACCGACCCAGACGCAGGTGCTGGGCGCGCTGGACGCGGTGGTCGGCGACGACGACGTGGTGATCAACGCGGCCGGTTCGCTCCCGGGCGACCTGCACAAGCTGTGGCGGGCCCGCTCACCGCGCCAGTACCACCTGGAGTACGGCTACTCGTGCATGGGCTACGAGATCCCGGCCGCCATCGGCGTCCAGCAGGCCGCGCCCGGCACACCGGTGTGGGCCCTGGTCGGCGACGGCACGTATCTGATGATGCCGACGGAGATCGTGACCGCCGTGCAGGAAGGTCTGCCGGTCAACCTGGTGCTGGTCCAGAACCACGGGTACGCCTCCATCGGCGGGCTGTCGGAGTCGGTGGGCGCCGAGCGCTTCGGCACCGCCTACCGGTACCGCGCCGCCGACGGCACCTTCACCGGCTCCCCGCTGCCCGTCGACCTCGCCGCCAACGCGGGCAGCCTCGGCATGGAGGTGCTGCGCGCCAAGACGGTGGGCGAGCTGCGCGAGGCGCTGCGCGCGGCCCGCGCCTCGGACCGCCCGACCTGCGTGTACGTGGAGACGGACCCCGCCTCCACCGCTCCCCCGGCCCAGGCGTGGTGGGACGTCCCGGTCGCCGCGGCGGCCTCCCGCGAGGCCGCGGTCCGGGCACGCGCCGAGTACGACCGCCACGTCACCGACCGCCGCCACCACCTGTGACCGTGCCCGGCCCGCGCACCATGACGGCCCGCGCGACCACTGCGGGCACCACGGCCACCCGCGCACCACGACGGCGCGCACGCCGCGACGGCCCGCGCACCACGACGGCGCGCGCACCGCGACCACCCGCGGACCGCGACCGCCCGCGCGCCGCGGCGGCCCGCCGCACCGACCGCCCCGACCGCCCCGACCGCCCGCCCGTACACCGACCGAAGGGGGTGCCACGGTGGCGACGACCGACGACCGCTCCCGTGCCGTGACCGACTGCGCGCTCGACGCCCTGGACTTCGCCGTGGACCGGGCCAGCCCCGTGCCGCTCTACCACCAGCTCGCCCAGCAGCTCCAGGCGGCCATCGAGCGCGGACGGCTCGCCCCGGGCGACCTCCTGGGCAACGAGATCGACCTGTCCGTACGCCTCGGCCTGTCCCGCCCCACGGTCCGCCAGGCCATCCAGTCGCTGGTCGACAAGGGCCTGCTGGTGCGGCGGCGCGGGGTGGGCACGCAGGTGGTGCACAGCCGGGTCAGGCGCCCCCTGGAGCTGAGCAGTCTCTACGACGACCTGGAGAAGGCCGGGCAGGCCCCCGGCACCCGGGTGCTGCGCGACGAGCCGGTGCCCGCGACCGCCGAGGTGGCCGCCGCGCTCGGGGTGCCGGAGGGCGCCGAGGTGCGGCTGCTGGAGCGGCTGCGGCTGACCCACGGCCGTCCCGTCGCGTTCCTGGTCAACCACCTGCCGGCGACGCTGATCGACGCCGGCACCGACCGGCTGGAGTCCACGGGTCTGTACCGCCTGCTGCGCGCGGCCGGCATCACCCTGCACAGCGCCCGCCAGACCATCGGCGCCCGCGCGGCCACCGCCGCGGAGGCCGCCCTGCTCGCCGAGAAGGAGGGCGCCGCCCTGCTCACCATGCACCGCACGGCCTACGACGACACCGGCCGCGCGGTGGAGTACGGCACCCACATCTACCGCGCGTCCCACTACACCTTCGACTTCCAGCTCCTGGTACGGCCCTGAGCGGCCGCCCTGCCCTGGGCCCTCACCCGGGCCGGTTCCTCACACCGGGGACAGCACGTAGCAACCGGTCCTCCCCGGATCGCTGCCCGGCACGTCGTTGCGGAAGTCGTGGAAGGTGTACTGCTGGGCCTCCCGGATGGTCGCCGCGGCCCCCTGGGACACCACCAGACAGAACCTCTTCCGCAGCGGCCGCTGTCCGCTGGCCCGCCGGAAGGTCAGGGTGCCGTCGTAGCGGCCGGCGGCCAGGTTCCAACCGACAGCGTTGAACAGCAGGAGCGGCTGCTGCGGCGCCCCCTGGGCCACCACCAGGGGGCCGGGGTCCGCCACCCTCTCGTAGGTGAGCCGGTGCGTGGTGTGATCGTAGGAGAAGGAGCCGGTCTCGTCCCAGAAGAAGGCGGGCGCGCGAACGCTGCCGCCGACGGGCCGCAGGCGCAGCTCGACGTGCGTCACGATCTCGACCCGTTCGGTCCTGAGCCGGGTGGACAGCGTCGGCTGGAGGTACAGCCACGTGTCCTTGCCCTGGGCGACGCGCGCGATGTGCGGAAGGGTGACGTCCACGGCCGGTTCCTGCTGGAGGACCACCAGGTTGTAGATGGACAGCGCCAGCGCCGCCACGCCGGCCAGGGTCCCGATCCAGCCCTGCGCGTACTCATGCAGCTTCTTCGGCCTGTCCCCGGTGGGGCCGTGGCCGGCCGGGGAGCTCTCGGCGGGACCGTCCGCGCCGTCCCGGCTGGATGTCATGGCCCCAGCATCGCGTGCGGGCCGCCGCGCGGCATGCGGGACTGCGTCGTCGGGGGGACGGCCCCGCGACCACCGGACGGGGGCGGGCACGGCGGGCCGGGCGCGCCGAGGGCACTGCTCCACCTGTCGGTGGGGCAGGGCACTCGGCCGCGACTTCGGAGCGGAGCTCCCGTCGGGACGACAGGATTTGAACCTGCGACCCCTTGACCCCCAGTCAAGTGCGCTACCAAGCTGCGCCACGTCCCGGTGCGCTCACGTGCGGTCCGGCCGCGTGATCGCGCGAACGTCACTTTACCGCACGCCGGCCGGTGTGCCGAAGGGGGCACGGGGGCGGGGGACAATCGGCCTATGAACGGCACATCCTCCGGCCGGCCGGCCGGCGCACGGGACCGGGACGACCAGGGGCGGGCGCGCAACGCCCGGCCGCGGGACGGGCTCGGGCGGCCCCTGCCCTACGACGCACCCGGGGTGCCGCGGCAGCCGGAGGGCGTGGTGCGCACCCCCGCGCAGACGCTCACCGAGGCCCAGGAGCTGCTGGACGCGGGCCGCCCGTTCCACGCCCACGAGGTCTTCGAGGACGCCTGGAAATCGGGTCCCGACGAGGAACGCGCGCTCTGGCGCGGGCTGGCCCAGCTCGCGGTGGGCCTCACCCACGCGGCCCGCGGCAACCGCACCGGCGGCGCCCGGCTGCTGCGGCGCGGGGCGGACGCCGTGGAGGAGTGGGCGGCGCACGACGCGCGGCACGATCCGTGTCCGTACGGTCTGGACACCGGCGACGTCGTCCGGTGGGCGCGGGAGCTGGCGGACGCCGTGGAGAGCGGGGCGGCCCCGGCGGTGGACGCGGCGGCACGGGCGCCTCGGCTGCGCGGGCCGGCGTAGGGCGGGGCCGTCGTCGGGCGGGGCCGTCGTCGGGCGGGGCCGTCGTCGGGCGGGGCCGTCGTCGGGCGGGGCCGTCGTCGGGCGGGGCCGTCGTA
>NZ_JBJDQT010000002.1:353746-516385 GCF_044903565.1 Streptomyces sp. NPDC004065
GGGGCGGGGCCGTCGTCGGGCGGGGCCGTCGTCGGGCGGGGCCGTCGTCGGGCGGGGCCGTCGTCGGGCGGGGCCGTCGTCGGGCGGGGCCGTCGTGGGGCGGGGCCGTCGTCGGGCGGGGCCGTCGTCGGGCGGGGCCGTCGTCGGTGGGGGCACGGTTCGCCGTGCGGGGCCTGTGGTCGTCCGGGTGGCACCGGTGGACGGGCTGTCAGTGGCGTACGGCAGACTCGGGGCGTGCGAAAGATCCATGTCATCGGTATCGGCGCGGGCGACCCCGAGCAGCTGACGCTGCAGGCGGTCAGGGCACTGCGCGGCACGGACGTGTTCTTCGTCCTGGACAAGGGCGAGGTGAAGTCCGACCTCGTCGCGCTGCGCCGGCACATCCTCGACACGCACGTGCCGGAGGGGACGTACCGCGTGGTGGAGGCCCGGGACCCGGAGCGGGACCGGTCGGCGGGCGGCGCCGCCTACTCCCCCGCCGTGGGCGACTGGCGCAGCGCCCGCGCCGCCCTCTACGAGCGGCTGATCGCGGAGGAACTCGGCGAGGACGGCACGGGCGCGTTCCTGGTGTGGGGCGACCCGGCGCTGTACGACAGCACGCTCGGCATCCTGGAGGAGGTGCTGGCGCGGGGCACGGTGGAGTTCGACTACGACGTGGTGCCCGGCGTCAGCAGCGTCTCGGCCCTGGTCGCCCGGCACCGCACGGGACTGAACCGGGTGGCCCGCCCGGTGCAGATCACCACCGGCCGGCGGCTCGCCGAGGAGGGCTTCCCGGAGGGCGTGGACGACGTGGTGGTGATGCTCGACGCCCACCAGGCCTTCCGCGAGTACGCCGACCAGGACATCGACATCTACTGGGGCGCCTACATAGGCACGCCGGACGAGATCCTCGCCTCGGGCCCGATCGCCGAGGCCGGGCCCCGGATCGAGCGGCTGCGGGCCGAGGCCCGCGGGCGCAAGGGCTGGATCATGGACACGTATCTGCTGCGGCGCAGGCCGGCGCGGTAGCGGCGCGGGCGCGGGCCACGCGCCGCGCGGCGGAGAACCACGGGTGCGGGTGCGGGTGCAGGTCCGCGCGGGTGCGGGTCGTGGCTCGGGGGGGGTGCAGGTCGCGGCTCGGATGCGGGCAGCGGGGCGGGCCGTGATTCGCGGGTGCGGGTCGCGGCTCGGGGGCCCCGGCCGTGACTCTCGGGGTGCGGGCCGTGTGCCCGGTTCGGCCGGTGGCCGGGTTCAGCCGGTGGTCGGGGCCAGCCGTTCCAAGGCCGTCCGTACGTCCGGCACCGCCGTCACCCCCTCCGGCAGCGGCGGGCGCCGTACGACGACCACCGGCAGCCCGAGCTCACGGGCGGCCGTGAGTTTGGCGGCCGTGGCCGCTCCCCCGCTGTCCTTGGTCACCAGCACGTCGATGCGGTGGGCCCGCAGCAGGTCCCTCTCCCCGGGCACGGTGAACGGGCCGCGGGCCAGGACGACCCGTGTGTCCTCCGGCAGCGGCGGCTCGGGCGGCTCCACCGACCGCACCAGGAAGTGCAGCCCGGTCAGGTGCGCGAAGGCCGCCAGGCCCAGCCGCCCGGTGCTCAGGAACACCCGGCGCCCCAGTCCCGGCAGCAGGCTGGCGGCCGAGTCCAGCGAGGGGACGGGATGCCAGCGGTCGCCGGGCCCGGCCTGCCAGCCGGGTCTGCGCACGACGACCAGGGGCACCCCGGTGGCCGCGGCGGCGCGCGCCGCGTTGCGCGTGATCGTCTCGGCGAAGGGGTGCGTGGCGTCGGCGACGGCGTCCACACGGTGCGCGCGCAGCCAGCCGGCCAGCCCCTCCGCCCCGCCGAAGCCGCCCACCCGCACCTCCCCGGCCGGCGTGCCCGGCCGGGACACCCGGCCGGCCAGCGAGCTGGTCACGCGGACTCCGGGACGCGCCGCGAGCGCCGCGGCCAGTTCACGCGCCTCGGTGGTGCCGCCGAGGACGAGGACGTGCGGGGACATGGCCTCGAGCGTACGGTGCGGCCCGGCCGGGCGAGGCGCCGGTGGTCAGGTTCCCCGGGCGGTGGCCAGTCCGTGCTCCGAGAGGGGACCCACCTCCCATCCGGCGTCCCGGCAGGCGGCGACCAGGCCGGGCAGGGCGCCGAGGGCCGCGCGCCAGCAGCCGGGCGAGGCGGCACGGTCCGTGTCGTGCAGCAGGACCGTGCCGCCGCCGCGCAGGTCCGCCCGGACCCTCGCGCGGACCGAGTCGGGTGTGGCCCGCGCCGTCCAGTCCCGGCCCCAGGCGGTCCACAGCACGGGCCGCAGTCCGGCGCACCGGGCCGCGGCCCAGCGGCCCGAGGTGAGGACGCCGTACGGCGGGCGGTACCACTGCGGGCGGCGGCCGGCGGCCTCGTGCACGACGCGGGCGGCCAGCGCGGTCTCCCGTACGTCCCGGCCGGGGGCCGGCAGCCAGGGGCGCCTGTGGGTCCAGCCGTGCACGGCGAGTTCGTGTCCCCGCTCGGCGATGTGCCGGGTGAGCTCCGGGTGGCGGGAGACGCTTTCCCCCAGGACGAAGAAGGTGGCGCGCGCGCCGAGCCGGTCCAGCACGGCGAGGAAGTGCGGGGTGCTCTCCGGGTCGGGCCCGTCGTCGAAGGTGAGCGCGACATGGCCGGGGCGGCCGACGCCGGCCAGGCCCGGCAGGCAGGCGGTGCGGAAGCGGGGCAGCCAGGTGGCGGCCGGGACGATGTGCGCGGCGGCGACCGCGGTGACCGCCGCGACCGGGACCAGCACCGTGGCGGCCGCCGGCCGCCACGGGGCACCCAGGCCGGCGCCGGCCCCTCCTGTCCGGATACGCGTTCGAGTTCCCGTACCCGGCCCTCTCCGCTCGCCCCGCCCGCCCACCTGCACCTGCCACCTCCTCATCGGACTCTGCGCCTCCCGCGCCCCGCGTCTCAGAATCTCGCGCCCCGCGTCTCCGCCTTCCGCGCGCCCCGCGTCTTCGCCTTCCGCGCGCCCCGCGTCTTCGCCGGCCGGCCGTCGCGCGTCTTCGCCGGCCGGCCGTCGCGCGGGCGCCGGCGCCGCAGACGCGGGGCCTGGGGCGCGGGACGGCGTGCGACCGGGCCGGACACGTCGTGAGCGGCCGGCTCCGGGACGGCCCGCGCCTCACCCGAACCGCGCGGCCAGGCGCCGGTACAGGCCGGGCGCGGCGCCCCGTACCCGGCCGGGCACCCGGGTCCAGCCGGGGACGTACACCTCGTCGCGCCCCCGGGACACCGCCTCCCACACCGCGTCGGCGACCCGGCTCGCCGGTACGGGCTTGGGCCGGGACCGCCGGTAGGGCACCCCGCGCCGGTCGAAGAACGGCGTGTCGACCACTCCGGGCACCACATGGCTGATCCCGACCCCGGTGCCCCGCAGCTCGTAGCGCACCGCCTCGGCGAACGTGCCGAGGGCGGCCTTGGCGGCGGAGTACACCGCCTCGCCGCGGACCCCGACCGTGCCGGCCAGGGATCCGATGACGACCACCCGGCCCGTGCCGCGCCGGACCATGTGCGGCAGCAGCAGCCGGATCAGATGGAGGGTCGCCAGTACGTTGACGTCGAACACCTCGTCGATGGCGGACTGGGGCATGGTGCCGAACGGGCCCGCCCAGCCGATGCCCGCGCCCGCCACCAGCAGGTCCACCTGGCCGAGTCTGTCGAGCGTGAACTCGGCGAGCCTGCGCTCGGCGCCCGGACCGCACAGGTCCGCCGGGAAGACCAGGGCCGACGTGCCGCGGGCGACCTCCTCGAGCCGGGCGCGGTCGCGCCCGTTGAGCACCAGCCGCCAGCAGTCCTCCGCGGCGAGCCGCCGCGCCACGGCCGCGCCGATCCCCGAGGAGGCGCCGGTCACGAGCGCGCCCCCGCCCCGCGCCGCGCCGCCGGAGTCCTCGCGGCGGGCGGTGCTCAGCGTCGCCGGGGCCTCGGCCGGCCTTCCGGAGCCGGACCGTGCGCGGGAAGGGGCGTGGGTCATCGCGGCGCACCTCTTGGTCGGACGGGACGCGGGGCCACGGCGGCGGCCCGGCGGTCCGCGCGGGTCGGTCCGCGGGGTGGGGAAGTATCCCGGGGGCCGTGCCCGAAACGTGGCCGGGCCGGAAGCGGCCCGGTTCGTTTGGCTGCGGTGAGTAAGGGTTACTCACTTCCAGTGTCGTCCGAAATGCCCGTACCGCCACCCCTGCCCGCCGCCCGGGGGGCCCTGACCCCGTACCCGGACGAGCGGCGGGGCGGGCCCCCGGGCGCGGAGGCCGAACGGCTGCTGGTGGTCAGCGCGAGCATGGGCTCGGGCCACGACACGGTGGCCGCCGAGCTGGCACGCCGGGCCCGCGCCGCCGGCAAGCGGGCCCATGTGGTCGACGTCCTCACCCTGCTGCCGCGTGGCCTGGGCGCCGGGCTGCGCGGCTTCTACCGCGCCGCGGTCCGCGACGCCCCCTGGGTCTACTCCGGCATCTACGACTTCTTCCTGCGCCCGGGGCCGAGCCCCCGGCCCAGCGGCACGCCGCTGGCGCGGCTCGCGGGCGGGCGTCTGCTGCGCCTGGTGCGCGGGACGGGGGCCGACGTGGTGGTGCCGGTTTTCCACCTGGCGGCCCAGCTGACCGGTCATCTGCGGGCCCGTGGCGCGCTGCGGGTGCCCAGTGCGGTGGTCGTGGTCGACTTCGCCGTGCACCGGCAGTGGCTGCATCCGGGCAACGACCTGCACCTGTGCGTCACGGCGGGGACGGCGGCCGAGGTGCGCCGGGGCACCGGCCGGCCGGCCGAGGTGTGCGGCCCGGTGGTGGATCCCGCGTTCTTCGCCGGGGGGCCGGAGGCGGACGCGTGGCGCCGCCGGCTGCGGCGGCACGGCGACGGACGCCCCGCGGTACTGCTGTCGGCGGGTGCCTGGGGGGCGGGCACCCGGCTGGCGGACACCGCGCGGCTGCTCGCCGGGCACGGCTTCCTGCCGGTGGCGTTGTGCGGGCGCAACGACCGGCTGCGGCGCGAGCTGTCCGGCGTCCCGGGGGTGCTGGCCCCGGGCTGGGTGAGCGACATGCCGGGGCTGCTGCACGCCTGCGCCGCGCTGGTGGACAACGCGGCCGGGCAGACGGCCGTGCAGGCGCTGGCCGCCGGTGTCCCGGTCGTGGGCTACCGGCCGCTGCCCGGGCACGGCGCGCAGGGGGTGGAGCGGATGGCCGCCCTCGGGGTGTCCGACCGTGCGGCCGACGAGGCCGGCCTGCTGCGCTCCCTGGCCCGCCTCACCGTGCGGGGCGAGGAGCGGGAACGCAGGATCGCGGCGGGGCGGGCGCTGTTCCGCGAGGACGCCCTGGCCCGGGTGGTACGGGCGGCGGCGGGGCCGGGCCGCCCGTAGCGCGGTGCCCGGTGCGCGCGGTGCGCGGTGCGGCGGCCGCCCTACGCGGACGTCTCCTCGCCGTGCCGTTCGGCGCGCGCGAGGTGGGCGACGTTCTCGCGGTCCTCGGCGTCCTCGCCGGGCGCGGCGGGCGCGGCGGAGAACCAGGCGTCGAGGATCTCGACGAGCAGCGGCTCGGAGGTCGGGCGCAGGCTCGGCGCGAGCGCGTGGCGTCGTTCCAGCGGCGGGTGCCCTCGGCCGTGCCGGCGCCGGTGCGCAGGGCCGCCCGTCCGCCCGGCACCTTGTTCGCGGCGATGGAGGCGCCGGTGCCGGTCCAGCGGCACACGACGGCCTGGCCGGCGCGGCCGTCGGCGACGTCCCGCGCGGCGCCTGGGAGCACGCCGCCCACCGCGCGTCGGCCCCGGGGCGCGGCGCGCCACGGGTCAGCACCTCGTGGCCGCGCTCACGCAGCCGTCCGGCCGGCGCCCGCGCCCCGGGGTCGTCCGTGTCTGAGGAGACGGAGATCCGCACCCCGGTCCGGAGGTAGTACAGCCACGGGCCGGAGCGTCCGGGCGAAGCCGGCGGCCGGAGCGGCGACGGCAACGGCGGGAACGCGGCGGGACCGACTGGACCGGCGACGGCGGGACCGGCGGCAACGGCCGGACCAGCGGCGACGGCGGGATCGGCGACGGCGGCGGACCGGCAAGCAACGGCCGGATCGGCACCCGGTACGGCGGTCAGAACAGCGCCATGCCGACGAGCAGCGCGGTGACGAACAGGAGTGCGCCGCCCACGACGCCGACGGCCCGGGAGTGGCGCCGCAGCGCGGTGCGCAGACCGGGGCGGCGCGGGGCCACCCGGTGCACGCTGGTGTTCCAGCCGGTGTCCGGCCCGGACGCCGGGGCGCCGGGGCCGGATGCGGCGGGCGCGGGGGCGCCGGGCGGCGGTGTGCCCGTCAGGGACCCGCCGGCCACGGGTGTGCCGGTGCGCTCCCGCTGGCCGCCGCGCCGGCGCGTGGCCGGCGCGGCCGCGGACGGTCGCCGGTGCGCGGCGCCGGCGCCCTGCTGGCGTGGCGCCCCCCGGTGGCGTGCGGGTCCGGCCGGCCGCGGGTGCGCGGACGGCAGTTCCGCGGGGAGCGGCTCGGGCGTGCCGCGCCAGGCGCCGCTGCCGAACCACTGGGCCGCCTGCCCGGCCGTGGGACGCTCCTCGGGCCGCTTGGCGAGCATGCCGAGCAGATACGCCTCGAAGGCGGGCGGCAGCGCGGCGCCCCGCTGGTGCGGCGGCGCGGGCGCGGCGTCGACGTGCTGGTACAGCAGCGCGGTCGCCGTCGTGGCCTCGAACGGCGGGCGGCCCACGGCCAGTTCGTAGAGCACGCAGCCCAGGGAGTACATGTCGGAGGCGGCCGACGCCGGGGTGCCGATGGCGCGTTCGGGCGCCAGGTACAGGCCGGTGCCGACGATCTGCCCGGTCGTGGTGAGCGCGGCCGAGGGGTCGTCGACGAAGCGTGCGATGCCGAAGTCGCCTATGCGGACGGTGCCGTCGCGGTCGCTGAGCAGGTTGCCCGGCTTGATGTCCCGGTGCACGATGCCCTGCGCGTGCGCGGCGGCCAGGCCCGCGGCGGCCTGCTCGGCGACCTGGGCCAGCCGGTCGGGGGCGAGCGGGCCGCCGGCGGCCAGTTCCCCGGCGAGGCTGTCGCCGTCGATCAGTTCCATGACCAGGAAGCAGCGGTCCTGCCAGGTGCCGAAGTCGAGAGTGCCCACCACGTGCGGGTGGTTGAGCCGGGCGGAGGTCTGCGCCTCCAGCCGGAAGCGCGCCTCGGCGGAGGCGTCGGCCCCCTCGTTCAGCAGCAGTTTGACCGCGACCGGCCGGCCGAGCACCTCGTCGAGGCCGCGCCAGACCTCGCCCATCCCGCCCCGGCCGATGACCGCGTGCAGCCGGTACCGATCCGCCACCAGCACCTTGAAGCCCCACCCTCGATCCCCGGAGAACGACCCGCCCGCGCGCCGCGTCCCACGGCGGGCGCGGCAGCGGCCGGGCGCGCGTAGGGGTGCGGCAACCGCCCCATCCTAACGATCACTTGGCCCGTCGCCGACCGCCGTCGCCCGGGTACGGATCACCCGCTTGACGCCGATCAGCACCCGGTAGCGCTCCCGCGCCGCGAAGTCGGCCAGGCCCCAGACCGCGGGGCGGCCGACCTCGGCGCACAGGTGCAGCACCTGGTCGTCCCCGGCCCAGACGCCGACATGGGCGCCGTAGGCGTCGTCCGTCGCGCCGAACAGCAGCAGGTCGAGCGGCCCGGGCCGGGACACGCGGACGCCGGCGCGGGTGTCGGCCCACAGGTCGCTCGAACGCAGCGGGGGCGGGTCGAGGCCGAAGTGCCGCAGCACCGCGTAGGCGTAGAGCTGGCAGTTGGCGCCTTCCGCCAGGTCCGGGCGGGCGGCCACCGCGGGCGATCCCGGGAAGCGGGAGCCGGTGTGGGGCACGGTCCAGTAGGCGGCCGGGAGCCGGTCGAGAAGTGGTTCCCGCATGCTGAATCCCTCCGGGTGAAAACATCCCGAGTCGGTCTTCGTACAAATATGTAGACCTGATGATGTATGTCATGGTCGCCGTACCCGCTGATCCACTCGGGAAAGTGAGGACGACCTTGGACCCTCTGACGTGGCTGCTCATCCCCCTGGCGACGGCCTTCATGGCGAGCGTGTGGAGCTGCTGCACCGGGCGCCGCAGACGCGCCGACGACTGGACGGCCGTAGAGCGCTACGACCGCATGCGGCAGGCCCTGGCCCGCTCCACCGCCCCCTGACCGCCCGTCACCTCGCACCGGCCCGACCGCCGCACTCACCGCAGCAGCAGCTGCACGCCGCCCACCACCGTCGCCGCGATCACCAGCTGCTCGAAGAGCCGCTGGTTGATCCGGCGCACGGCCCACTTGCCGAACAGGGCCCCCGGCACGACGAACGCCGCCAGGGCCGCGTCGAGCAGCAGGGAGCGGCCGTCGATGAGGCCGAGGCCCGCGCTGAACGGCACCTTGGAGACGTTGACGACGAGGAAGAAGAAGGCCGAGGTCCCCAGGAAGCCCAGCTTGCGGAAGCCGGCCGACAGCAGGTACATCGACATCACCGGGCCGCCCGCGTTGGCGACCATGGTGGTGAAGCCGCCGAGGACGCCGTAGGAGCGGGCCTTGAGGCGGCCGGAGGACGGGCCGGCGACCGGCTCCCTCTCCGGTTCCGGTTCCGGTTCCGGCTGCGATTCCGCAGCCCGTCCGGCCGTGCGCCTGCGCCACACGGTCACGGCCGCCATCAGCAGCAGGATCGCGCCGATCGACGTCCGTACCACCCCGTCGCCGGCCCGCACCAGGAACAGCGTGCCGAGGACCACCCCCGCCCCGACGGCCGGGAACAGCCGCCACAGCGTGGGCCAGTGGGCGTGCCGCCGGTAGGTGAGGACCGCGAGCACGTCCCCCGCGATCAGGACCGGCAGCAGCACGCCGGTGGAGGCGCGGGCGGGCAGGACGGCCGCGAAGACCGCGAGGCTGACCGTGTTGGCTCCGCTGACGGCGGTCTTGGAGAAGCCCACGAGGAGGGAGGCCAGGGCGAGCGCCGCGAACCCCCAGCCGGAGATGTGCCAGAGCGTCATGGTGTTCATGCGGTGACCGATGCTATGTCCGGACAACCGCGCGCCGTAAGGACCGTCTCACCAGATGGCGACTGCACCCGGCCGGCCGTACCCGGGCCCGCCCAGGACGCGAACCGCCGTACCCGGGCCCGCCCGGACGTGCACCGCCGCACCCGCGTCAGCGGTTGGCGATCGGGGCGCGGCGGCGGCGGACGGCGGCGGTCAGTGCCGCTCGACCAGTACCGCGCTGCCCTGGCCGACGCCCACGCACATCGTGGCCAGGCCGCGGGCCGCGCCGGTGCGGCGCATGCGGTGCAGCAGGGTGGTGAGGATGCGGGCGCCGGAGCAGCCGAGGGGGTGCCCCAGCGCGATGGCGCCGCCGCTCGGGTTGACCAGGTCCTCCTCGATGCCGAGCTGGTCGACGCAGGCGAGGGCCTGGGCCGCGAACGCCTCGTTGAACTCGGCCTCCTGGATGTCCCCGACGCTCCAGCCGGCGCGGGCGAGCACCTTGCGCGTGGCCGGGACGGGCCCGATGCCCATCACGTCGGGGTGGACGCCCGCGGAGGCGCCGGCGACGTAGCGGCCGAGGGACTCCAGGCCCAGGTCGTTCAGGGCCTCCTCGCTGACCAGCAGGAGGCCGGCGGCGCCGTCGTTCATCGGGGAGGCGTTGCCCGCGGTGACCGTGCCGCCGGCGCGGAACACCGGCTTCAGGCGGGCCAGTCTGTCGTAGGAGGTGTCCTCGCGGATGCACTCGTCGGTGTCGACGATCCCGCCGTCGGGGCGTTCGATCCGGAGCAGTTCGTGGTCGAAGTGGCCCAGCTTGCGGGCCTCGGCGGCGCGCTGGTGGCTGCGCAGGGCGAACTCGTCCTGGCGTTCGCGCGGGATGCCGTACCGGGTGGCGACCTCCTCGGCGGTCTCGCCCATGGCCAGCAGGCCGTGCAGTTCCTTCATGGCCGGGTTGACCAGGCGCCAGCCGAGCCGGGTGTCGTAGGTCTCCATGCGCTGCGGCAGGGCCTCGTCGGGGCGGGGCAGCACGAAGGGGGCCCGGCTCATCGACTCCGAGCCGCCCGCGAGCACGATGTCGGCCTCTCCGGAGGCGATGGTGCGGGCGGCGGTGGTGACGGCCTCCAGGCCCGAGGCGCACAGCCGGTTGACGGTGGCGCCGGGCACGGTCTCGGGGAGTCCGGCGAGCAGGGCGGCCATCCGGGCCACGTTGCGGTTGTCCTCGCCCGCCTGGTTGGCGGCGCCCCAGTAGACGTCGTCGATGCGGGCCGGGTCGAGCGCGGGCACCTCGGCGACCAGCGCGCGGATCACGGCCGCGGCGAGGTCGTCGGGGCGCACGCCGGACAGGGCGCCGCGCAGCTTGCCGATGGGGGTGCGGCGGGCGGCCGCGAAGTGGACGGGACGCACGACAGGACTCCTGGGGAGACACATTAATTAGCACTGCTAGTTTTGAACTATAGACCTGCGCCCGGCCTCCTGGGAAGATCCCTCCGAAGCCGCAGGAGACCACCCCACGCGCGGCCGCGGGGAACCACCCCACGCGGCCGCGGGAACCCACCGACGCAGCCGGAGGAGCCATGGCCGACGCCCGCGAGCCCGTCCGGGAGGACGAGCGTCCTCTGGAGGCCCCCCGTGAGCACGTGCTGGCGGGCACGCGGGGGCGGCTCGCCGTCCGCGCGTGGCCGCGGCCGCGACCGCGGTACGTCGCCCTGGTGGTCCACGGGTACGGCGAGCACGCCGGGCGGTACGACGAGGTCGCGCGCGTCCTGGGGGCGCACGGCGCGGCCGTCTACGGCCCCGACCATGTGGGGCACGGGAGGTCGGCGGGCGAGCGGGTGCTGATCGAGGACTTCGAGGACGTGGTGAGCGACGTGCACCGGGTCGCGGAGTCGGCCCGCTCCGCGCATCCCGGGCTGCCGCTGGTGCTGATCGGCCATTCCATGGGCGGGCTGATCGCGGCCCGGTACGCCCAGCGGTACGGCTCCGAGCTCACCGCGCTGGTGCTGTCCGGGCCGGTCATCGGCGCCTGGGAGCTGCCCGGGCGGCTGCTGGCGCTCGAGGAGATCCCGGACACGCCGATCAGTCCGGCCGCGCTGTCCCGGGACCCGGCCGTCGGCGCGGCCTACGCGGCGGACCCGCTGGTGTGGCACGGCCCGATGAAGCGGCCGACGGTGGAGGCGTTCGCCCGCACCCTGGAGACCGTCGCGGAGGGCGGTGACGCGGGCCCGGTCCCCGTGCTGTGGCTGCACGGCGACGACGACCGGCTGGTGCCGCTCACCGGCAGCCGGCCCGGCGTGGAGCGGCTCGCGGGCGGCGCGCTGACCGAGCGGATCTATCCGGACGCCCGCCACGAGGTCTTCCACGAGACCAACCGCACCGAGGTCTTCACCCACCTGACGTCCTTCCTGGACACCGCGCTCCCGGACTGAACCCGGCCGGCGGCTCCCGGACTGAACGGCGGCCGGCGGCTCCCGGCCCGAGCCCGGCCCGGGGTGCTGAGCAGGCCGAGCCCGGCCCGGCGGCGGGACGGCCGGAAGCCCCGCGGCGCGGCGGCCGGAAAAACCCGCGCGCGACGCAGCGGCCGGCACCCGCACCGCGGGACGGCCGGAAGCCCCGGGGCGGTGCTGCCGAGCCCGCCGCCGGGTGCCGTAGTGCGGTTGTTTGCGGAGATTCGGCAGGGGCACCCGCGCCCCCATGGAGTGGTTGCGCAGTGCCGCCTGCGTGGGTGAGGACCCCGAGCTGTTCTTCCCCGTGGGCACCAGTGGACCGGCGGTGCGGGACATCGAGGCCGCCAAACGCGTCTGCGCCCGCTGCCCCGTGACCGCGCAGTGCCTGGCCTTCGCGCTCGGCAGTGCGCAGACCGCGGGCGTGTGGGGCGGAACCTGCGAGGAGGAGCGCGTCGCACTGCTCCGTACGTCCAGAGACGACTCCGCAAGGAGAAGCACCGTATGACTGTCGTGAAGAGCACGATTCCCGACTCGGCCCGCCAGGTCACCGGGGACGCGTTGCAGGGCACCCTGGTGGATCTCCTCGGCCTCTCCCTGACCGGGAAGCAGGCCCACTGGAACCTCGTGGGACCGCGGTTCCGGTCCATCCACCTCCAGTTGGACGTGGTGGTCTCCGTGGCCCGCGACTTCGCCGACACGGTCGCCGAGCGCGCCGCCGCGCTGGGCATGCCGCCGGACGGCCGCCCGGAGACGATCGCCTCGGCCTTCACCCTGCCCGGGCCGAAGGACGGCTGGGTGCGCGACACCGAGGTGGTCGAGGTGATGGTCGAGGCGCTGGAGTCCGCCGTCGCCCGGCTGCGCGAGCGCATCGAGGCCACCGAGAAGGCCGACCCGGTCACCCAGGACCTGCTCATCTCCATCACCGCGGAGCTGGAGAAGCAGCGCTGGATGTTCGCCGCCGAGAACGTGCCCGGGGAGTGATCCCGAGCCCCGTTTCCCCTACGGCGAACGGATGAACGGACGCACGAAAGGGGCACCGATGACCGACGCCCTCGAAGCCGACGCGCTGTGGGAGGACTTCCACCGCGTGGTGAACATGACCTCCGCGGAACTCGCCGACTGGCTGCGGGTGCGGGATGCCGACGAGAACGCCGAGCCGCTGCCGGAGGAGGCGGGCACGCCCACCGGGCAGCACGTGCTCGCCATCCTGCAGAAGCGGCGCAAGGACCTGACCCCGGACGACCTGCGGGTGATGCAGAAGGTCGTGGACACGGTCACCTCCGAGGCGGACCTGGAGAACGAACCCGAGCCGGAGGGCAGCGACCCGGAGGAGACCCGCAGGCGGCACCGGCTGATGACCCTCGGCCACGACCCGCTCAAACCGGCCCGGTGACGCGCAGCCGGGACGCCCGGGTGCTGCGCGAGCTGGTCGAGGCGCACGGCGAGACCTTCGCGCACGAGGCCGGCATCAGGCTGCGGAACACCCCGCAGTCGCTGTACCAGCTGCTGGTGCTGGCCGTGCTGCTCAGCGCCCGCATCCGCGGCTCGGTGGCCGTCGCGGCCGCCCGCGCCCTGTTCGAGGCCGGGCTGCGCGACCCGCGCCGCATGGCGGCCGCCTCCTGGCAGGAGCGCGTCGACGCCCTGGGCCGCGGCGGCTACCGGCGTTACGACGAGCGCACGGCCACCCAGCTCGGCGACGGCGCCGGGCTGGTGACCGAGCGGTGGGGCGGCGACCTGCGCCGGCTGCGCGAGGAGACCGGCGGTCGGGTCCCGGAGCTGCGCGCGCTGCTCCAGGAGGTGCCGGGCATCGGCCCGGCCGGCGCCGACATCTTCCTGCGCGAGGTCCAGGCCGTGTGGCCCGAGGTGGCCCCGTACCTGGACGGCAGGGCGCTGGCCGGCGCCGAGCGCCTCGGCCTGCCCACGGACCCCGCCCGCCTCACCGCCCTGGCCGGCGACACCGAGCCGGCCGCCCTGGCGGCGGCGCTGGTGCGCGCGGCCCTGGACCGGAAACTGGCCGAGGAGTGCCTGGACCGCGTGGACCACGCGGCCTGACACCCGCCCGGCCTGACGCCCGCGCCCGCCCCGGACGGACCTCCGACCCGGCCTGACCGCGCCCCGCACGGACCCCCGCCCCGGCGGGACCTGCGTACGGGTCTCGCGGCGACCGGCCGGCCCCGCGCGGTCACCTGAACGGACCCGCCGAGCGCCCGGCGGGCATGCGGGGTGCCGGCCGCGCCCCTAGCGTCGGGAGCGCAGACCCGTGGGGGGCCACCACACCGGGGGCGGCCCCCCGCCGCTCCGGTGTGCCGGTTCGCCCAGGAGGCCGGTCGCTCATGACACGCACCGCAGAACCCCACTGGACGCGGGACCCGCAGGACGGCGGATTCGACGACGGCGGCACCGGGCCCGGCGCGACGGACGGAGCGACGGACGACGGTGCGACCGCGGACGGCGGATCCGACGACCCCGCGACCGACGGCGCGACGGCGAACGGCTCGACGGAGGACGACGCGCCGGAGGACGGCGACCACATATGCGGGGCCGGCCCCGCGTCGGCGTTCAAGGTCGGCGGGCTGATGGCGCTCGCATTCGGCGTGTGCCTGACCGCCGTGGTGTCCGTGGTCTGGATCCTGCTGTGGCTGCTGGGCGAGGACCCGTGGCCCCCGCTGGGCTGGGGGCTCGTGCTGGCCGTGCCCGTGGTGCTGCTGGAGGCGGTGGCGGGGGCGGTCGTCGCCGGGCTCGGCGCCACCCTGTTCACCCTGCTCGCGCGCCGCTTCGGCGGCCTGCGTCTGACACTGGCCGACGCGCCGGCCGACACCGCCACCCCGGCGTCGGCCGGTGATCCGGCGGCCGTGCCGCTGCCGGACGCCGGCCGGGCGCTGCGGCGTCTGCGGGCCCGGCTGGGCTTCCCGCCCCGGGGTTGGGGGCAGCGCTACGTGGACTTCGTGGACGGGTGCTCCGCCGCCGGGCGGCGCCTCGCGGCGGCGGCCGCGCCGCTCGCCGCCAGGGTCCGTACGGTGCTCGTCGCGAAGGTCTGCGCGCCGCTCGTCGCGCGGGTCTGTGCCCCGCTCGTCGAGAGGGTCCGTACGGCGCTCGGGCCGCGGCCCCGAGGCAAGGGCCGCGGCCGCTGAGCGGCGCCGCCCCGCCCGCTCACAGGCGCAGCAGCCGCGCGATGGTCCGCAGGACGCCGTCGTCGTTGTTGGAAGGAGCCAGGTGGCGGGCCCTGCGGACCACCTCGGGGTGGGCGTTGGCCATGGCGAACGACCACTCGGCGGCGTCCAGCATCTCCAGGTCGTTGAGGTAGTCGCCGAACACCAGGGTCTGGGCCGGGGTGATCCCGAGGTCCCGCTGGAGCGCGCGCAGAGCGGCGCCCTTGTTGGCGGCGCGGTGCATCACGTCGACCCAGTGCTCACCGGAGACGACCACCTGGTGCGTCGCGGCGAACGGCGCGAGCGCGGGAGCGGTGGTCCGCTCGGCCGGCCCGAAGTCGAAGAACGCCACCTTGATGATCTCGTCGTCCACCTCCGCCGCGTCGGCCACGATCCGGTGCCGTACGTAGTACTTGCGCACCTCGGCCAGGAACGCCTCGTCGGTCCGCTCGACGTAGGCCGACCTCTTGCCGCACACGACGGCGCCCACGTCCGTGCCCCGGGCCGACAGCTCCCGGGCGGCGGCCACGAGGCGCGCGGCGGTCCCCGGCTCCAGGGGCGTCGAGCTCAGCTCCACACCGTCCCGGACGACGTACGTGCCGTTCTCCGCGATGAACACCATGCCCTCGCCCGCGTCGCCGAACTGCTCGGCCAGGGTGGCGTACTGGCGGCCGCTGGCGGGGCTGAAGAGCACCCCGCGGCGGCGCAGTTCGGCGAGGACGGGCCACAGGCCCCGCGGGATCCGCTTGTCGTCGTCGAGGAGCGTGCCGTCCATGTCGGTGACGATCAGCCGTATGTCGGCCGCCGGGCCGCCGTCGGGTGCGGAGGTGGTGAGCAGGGGCGAGGGAGTGCTGGGCATGTCCGTTTTTCCGTGCGGGGCGCCTCGGCGCCGGGGGTGCGTCGGCGCCGTCGCCGTACGCGGGAGGGGGTCGGTGGAGGAGCGGGGTCAGTACCGGAGCGGGATCAGTGGACTGGCGGGGTAGGAGTGGCGGTCCGGTCAGCCGCCTCCCGCGCGGGTGCGCAGGTCGGCGCGGGCGCGGCGCAGGGCGACGGCGAGGGCGCCGTGCAGCGGGGCCGCGTCGCCCAGGGCGCCGGGCTCCACGGGCGGGGGCAGCGGGGCGAGGGCGTCCACCGCCTCCCGGACCGGGCCGAGCAGCACCGGGTGGCTGCCGACCGGGCCCCCGAGCAGCACCAGCGCGGGGTCGACGACCGCGCACACGGAGGCGATCGCCTCGCCGATGGTGCGGCCCTCCTCCGCGACGACGGCCAGGGCCCGGGCGTCGCCCTCGCCGGCGCGCCGCAGGACCTCGCGGGCCGCGGCCACGGGGTCCGCACCGTCGTCAGCGGGCAGCCGGCCCGCGCCGAAGCCCGCCTCGGCCACGGCACGGGCCAGGCCGTGCGGTGTTCCGGGCGGCTGCGAGCTGACGCTGAGGTAGCCGATCTCGCCCGCCACGCCCCGGGCGCCCTGGACGAGGCGGTCACCGATGACCAGGCCCATGCCGAGACCGGCGCCGATGTACACATAGGCGAAGCTGTCGGCGTCGCGGCCGGCGCCGTGCCAGCGTTCGGCCACGGCGGCCAGGTTGACGTCGTTCTCGACCAGCAGCGGCGCGTCGGTCAGGTCGGCGAGGGCCTCCTGCGGCTGGAACACCCCGCCCGGGTAGGGGGTGTTGCGCAGCGGGATCACGGCGGACGTCCGCGGGTCGACCGGGTTGGCCACCGAGACCGCCACGGCCAGCGGCCGGCCGTGGTCCACGGTGCCCTGCTGGACGGCACCGGCCACCAGGGTGCGCAGCTGGCGGGCGGTGTGCGCGGGGTTGCGGGGCCGCATCGGCTGGTGGGTGCTCTGCAGGAACGGACGGCCGAACAGGTCGGCGGCGCACAGCCGGATCTCGGTGGGGTGCAGATCCACGGCGACGACGAAGCCGGCGTCGGCGGCCACCTGGTAGTACGTGCCCACCCGGCCCTGCCGGCCCCGCTGCTCGCCGGCCGGCCGGAGCAGCTTGAGCTCCTCCAGCCGCCGTACGGACTCCGAGACGGTGGTCTTGGAGATGCCGGTGCGCTGGGCGATCTCCGCCCGGGTGACGGGCGCCTGCTCGAACACGGTGTCCAGCACGATCTGGTCGGTCAGCTCCCGGACCAGGGCCATGCTCGGCAGGGCCGCTCCCGCGAGCCCCCGGCGGATCTCCATCGCACCTCTCGTCGGTCGGTCGTCGGGTCGTGGCGCCGGCGGAGCCTGGCCGCGCCGGCGCTCACCACCCTACCGAGCCCCCGGAGGTAAGGGCTCCTTCCTGACTAGAGGCGGACGGGAGGCCGTCTCAGCGGCCGGACGGGAGGCCGAGGCCCCGGCGGCCGGTGTCGTTGAGCCGGTCGGGGGTGAAACGGCCGGCCCAGTCGCGCTCGTAGTGCTCGGCGGGGAAGTCGCTCGGGCTGGACCCGGACAGGAACGCCTGCCTCACCTCGGCCGCGTACCTCTCGTTGCGCGGGCACCAGGGCGCGGCCGGGATGTACATGACGTTGCCCCAGCCCTTCTGGTCGGTGACCGGGGCGACGCCGTGCACCATGTCGCAGTGCCACCACACCGAGTCCCCGGCCCTGACGTCGGGGATGCCGGTGAGCGCCCGCAGCAGCAGCGGGTGCCACTTCTCGCTCACCGGGAAGACCTGGTTGACGGTGACGCCGCACATGTCGTCCCCGGGCACGTCCGGCAGCAGCGGGCGCAGCATCAGGTAGGCCATGGCCTCGGGGACCGGCACGGTGTGCAGCACCCCCTGGTCGTGGTCCATGTCGGACAGGGCGGTCCAGCCCTGGAAGGTGCGGAAGGCCGAGCACATGGTGGTGCCCGGGTACTGGGGGCCGGTGGTGCGGTGGGCGGCGTCCCACGGGTCGTACCGCTCGACGCTGCCGTCCCACAGGTGGCGGAAGGCCTGCTGGTAGTCCCGCGTCATCCACAGGTCCAGGGTGCCGGGGTCGCAGTGGGTGCCGAGGCCGCCGGAGTCCGTGCCCGGCGGGCGGCGGCGGATGCGGTCGGGGTACATCGCGTCGCGGTCGGGGTCGAACCACTGGACGCCGCCGGATTCGTGCTTCCAGAAGGAGTTCAGGAAGGACTGCACCCGGGCCATGCGCTCGCTCTGCCGGGCCTCCATCTGGGGGGCGGACCAGTACACCGGATAGATCTCCGGCTTGGAGCCGACACTGCCGAAGAAGTCGTCGCCGGGACCGGTGTAGGTCTCGAAGAAGCGGTTGCGCTCGACGTAGTCGACGATGCCGGCGTCCCAGGCGAGGGCCTGCTCGCGGGGGAAGTGGCCGCGCACCACGAGGCAGCCGCGTCCGGCGATCCGGGCCAGTTCGCGCGGGGGGACGGTGCCGTCGCGGATGTCGTCGTAGTCGACCACCGGCCAGACGCTCTCGCCGCGCGCGCGGTCGGCCTCGATCTCGGCGACCCGGGCGGCGACCCGGCGCTCGACGGCGGCGAACACCTCCTCCACGGTGCGGCCGGAGGCCTCGATACGGGCCCTGAGCGCGGCCTTGATCTCCCGGACGGCCGCGGGCAGGTCGGCGGGGACGGTCTCCCAGTGGGGCAGGGGCCTCGGCGCCGCGGGCGTCGTCGGCGTCGTGGCCGTCGTGGGCGTCGTGGGCGTCGTGGGCATCGTGGTCGGGCTCGGGGTGGTGGTCATCGGCGACCTCCTCGCGGATCGGGCGGCGGGCGGGAGCGAGCGGGGTGAGGGAGGCGGGGTAGGGGGCGGGGTGGGGACAGGTCGGCGGAGTTAGTAAGGGCTCCTCACTAGAAACCGAGCGAATCACGACCGGCCCGGTCAAGGCAAGGGCCCTGCCCAAAAATCCCGGGCCGCCCCCGGCCGGTCGTCGCATTCCCCGGACACCGTGATCACCGGGCGGCACAATGGCGGCGACGACCGCACCCGCGGCCGTCACGGCCGCGACGGCGGCGGGACGACGAGACGGACCAGGAGCGAAGACGTGACCGAGAGCCGCACCCCGTCGGGCGGGTCGCCGAGGCTGAACACCGGTGTGGCGCACAACGCGCGGGTGTGGAACTACTGGGTCGGCGGCAAGGACAACTACGAGGTCGACCAGCAGGTCGGCGAGCACGTCGCCGGGATGTTCCCGGTCATCAGGGACGTCGCCCGCGCGGACCGCGACTTCCTCGGCAGGGCGGTGCGGTACCTGGCCGCCGAGCGCGGGGTGCGCCAGTTCCTCGACATCGGCACCGGGCTGCCCACGGTCGACAACACGCACGAGATAGCACAGCGCATCGCCCCGGACGCGCGGATCGTGTACGTCGACAACGACCCGATCGTGCTGGTGCACGCCCGCACCCTGCTGACCAGCACTCCGCAGGGCGTGACCGACTACATCGACGCCGATGTGCACGACCCCGACGCCATCGTCGAACGCGCGGCGGCCACGCTGGACTTCGGCGAGCCCGTCGCGGTGATGATGCTCGGCATCCTCAACTTCGTCCTGGACACCGCCAAGGCGCGCGAGATCGTCGGCCGCGTCATGGCCGCGGTGCCCTCCGGGAGCTTCCTGGTGCTGACCCACCCCACCTTCGACGCCGACCTCGGCGGCGAGGGCAACATCGCGGCCATGGAGTTCTGGAACGCCAACGCCACCCCGCCGATCACCGCGCGCAGCCGCGCCGACGTCGCCGCCTTCCTCGAGGGGCTCGACCTGGTGGAGCCGGGCCTGGTGCCGTGTTCGCAGTGGCGCCCCGAGGGCGGCTCCCCCGCCGCGGTGCCGCAGTTCGGCGCGGTGGCCGTGAAACCCTGACGCGCGGGGCGGCGGCCCGCCGCCGGTTCACCGAGCCGAGGAGGACGTATGACCACCCTTGCCGATCCCGTCCCCGGCGGGCGTCCCGGTGACGTCGAGCGGGCCACCGCGCTCAGCGGCGAGCTCGCCGGGCGGGGCGTGCACGGGGTCGTGCTGGCGTACGTGGACACCGCCGGGATCGGCCGGGTCAAGACGGTCCCGACGGGGAAGCTGGCCGCGGCCGCCGCCTGGGGCGTGGGCATGTCCCCGGTGTTCGACACCTTCCTCGCCGGCGACTCGATCGTCACCACCGACGTCCTCGGCTCCCCGGACGGCGACCTGCGGCTGTTCCCGGACCTCGACCACCTGGTCGCCCTGTCCGGGCAGCCCGGCTGGGCCTGGGCCCCGGTCGACCGGATCACCCAGGAGGGCGAACCGCACCCGGGGTGCAGCCGCACTTTTCTGCGCCGTACCGTCGCCGACGCCGAGCGCCGCCACGGCCTCGCCTTCAAGGCGGCCATCGAGATCGAGTGGTCCGTGGGCCGGGGGACGGCCCCGGACGGCGACTTCGAGCCCGCCGCCACCGGTCCGGCCTACGGCGCCGTCCGGCAGGTGGAGCTGAGCGAGTACACCGCCGACCTGCTGGCCGCCCTCGCGGCGCAGGGCGCGGACGTGGAGCAGCTCCATCCCGAGTACGCGGCCGGGCAGTTCGAGATCTCGGCCGGGGCGCTGGACCCGGTGGCGGCGGCCGACCGGAGCCTGCTCGTACGGCAGACCGTACGGGCCGTGGCCCAGCGGCACGGGCTGAGGGTGTCGTTCTCCCCGGCCGTGTCCGCGCGGGGCGTGGGCAACGGCGGCCACGTCCACCTGTCCGCCTGGCGCGACGGCCGCAATCTGCACTCCGGCGGCGAGCGCCGGTACGGCATGACGGCCGAGGCCGAGTCCTTCGCCGCGGGCCTGCTCGCCCGGCTGCCCGCCCTCACGGCGGTCACCGCGCCGAGCCCGGCCAGCTATCTGCGGCTCAAACCCTCCCAGTGGGCGGGGGTGTTCACCGCCTGGGGCCGGGAGACGCGCGAGGCGGCCCTGCGGGTCGTCACCGGCACCCGGGGCCTGGGCGACCAGGCCGCCAACCTCGAGATCAAGCCCGTGGACCTGGCGGCCAACCCCTATCTGGCGCTGGGCTGCCTGATCGCCGCCGGACTGGACGGACTCGACGCGTCCGCGACGCTGCCCGAGGAGATCACCGGGGACCCGGCCGCGCTCGGCGCTGCGGAGGCCGCCGAACGGGGCGTACGCCGGCTGCCCACCACGCTCGCCGAGGCCGTGGCCGCCTTCCGCGCGGACGAGGTGCTGCGCACGGCCCTCGGGCCGGTGCTCGCCGACGCGGTGATCGCCGTGCGCGAGGGCGAGATCGCGGCCGTGGCGGGGCTGGACGACGAGCGGGTGGCGGCGGCCTACCGCTGGACGTACTGATGGGCACGCCGGCCGGCGCCGGACCGGTCCGCGAACTGCTCGCCGGCCTGCCACTGGTGGACCACCACTGCCACGGCGTGGTCACCGCCGGTCTGGACCGGACCGGCTTCGAGTCCCTGCTGACCGAGGGCGAGGTGTGGCCGGGCAGCGGGATCTCGCTGTTCGACACCCCCGTCGGCGTGGCCGTCCGCCGGCACTGCGCCCCCGTCCTCGGTCTGCCGCACCACGCCCCGCCCGGCGACTACCTGGCCCGGCGCGCGGAGCTGGGCCCGGACGAGGTGAACCGGCGATTCCTGACGGCCGCGGGCACCGGCGCCCTCTGCGTCGACACCGGCTATCAGGGGGACCGGCTCACCACGCCGGCGGAGCTGGCCGCGGCCACGGGCGGTGCGGCGGCCGCGTACGAGGTGGTACGGCTGGAGGCCGTCGCGGAGGCGGTGGCGGCGCGCGGTGCGGAGCCCGGCGAGTACGGCGCCGCGGTGCGCGCGGCGGCCGAGGACGCCGTGCGGCGGCCGGGGGTGGTGGCGGTGAAGTCGGTGGCCGCGTACCGCACCGGTTTCGCCCTGGACCCGGCGCGCCCGAGCGAGGCGGAGGTGACGCGGGCGGCGGCCGCCCGGCTCACCGGGGCGGATTTCCGTGTCGACGACCCGGTGCTGGTACGGCATCTGCTGTGGACGGCCGTCGATCTCGGTCTGCCGCTGCAACTGCACACCGGGTTCGGCGACAGCGACGTCCGGCTGCACCGCGCGGACCCGGCCCTGCTGACCGACTGGCTGCACCGGACGGCCGGCACGGTCCCGGTGATGCTGCTGCACTGCTGGCCCTACCAGCGCCAGGCCGCCTACCTCGCCGCGGTGTTCGAGCACGTGTACCTGGACGTCGGACTGACGCTGCATCATGTGGGGCCCGCCCGGGCCGCCGCGGTCCTCGCCGAGGCACTGGAGATCACACCGTTCCGCAAACTGCTGTACAGCTCCGACGCGTTCGGGCTGGCCGAGTTCCACCACCTCGGCGCGGTGGCCTTCCGGCAGGGCCTGGCCGCCCTGCTGGAGCAACGCCTCGCCGCCGGCGAGCTGTCCGGGGCGGACGCGCTGCGGATCGCCCGCTGGACGGGACGCGACAACGCCCTGCGGGTGTACCGCATCGACCACGACACAGGAGGGACCTGAACGACGTGCGGCGGCCCGGTACCCGGCCCCGCCGCACGTGTGGCCGCTCACGACCGCGCCGGAGCGGCACGCCTGTCCAGCCGGAATCCCGGAAAGTATGATCAAGCAATGTCTGACATGACCGAGACCACGCCCGGTTGGCTGACCACCGATGAACTGGAGTCGGCCCGCGCCCGCATGCCGATCCTGTACGTCGAGGCGGTCCCCGTGCGCGTGGACGACAGCGGCGAAGTGACCAGCATCGGCCTGCTCCTCCGCATCGGCCCGGACGGAACGGTCAGCCGGACCCTGGTCTCCGGCCGGGTGCTGCACCACGAGCGGATCCGGGACGCCCTGCTGCGCCACCTGGAGAAGGACCTCGGGCCCGTCGCACTGCCCCAGGTCCCGGCCTCCATGCAGCCCTTCACCGTCGCCGAGTACTTCCCGACGGCGGGCATCACGCCGTACCACGACCCGCGTCAGCACGCCGTGTCGCTCGCCTACGTCGTCCCGGTCACCGGTGACTGCCGGCCCCGGCAGGACGCGCTGGACCTGGTGTGGTTCAGCCCGCAGGAGGCGGCCTCGGCGGCGGTGCAGAGCGAGATGCCCGGCGGGCACGGCGTCCTCCTCAAGCAGGCCCTCGCCCACGTGGGTTACGTGTACTGACCCCGGCCCGGGCCGGTCACGTGCACCCGACTGTGACCGGCCGCTGCGCCCCTGCGCCGTTGCGACTGCCCGCGCCGTCGGGCCGGCCCGTTGCGACCGCGCCCTCCGGCCGCGCGGCGCGCGCTGCGCCGGCGGCACGGGCGGCACCGGCGACTCGCCGGGCACCGCACGGCCCGGCGGCACGGGCGGCCAGGCGGCACCGTACGGCCCACGGCCCGCGGCCCGGCGGCACGGGCGGCCCGGCCGCAGGGCCGGTCAGGTCTCCGGTGCGGTTGTGGCCGGGACCTGTTCCCGGTCCTCGATCTGGGCGGCCGCCCAGCGCGCCCAGTCCCGCTCCATCGCGGACAGGCGCAGCCCGTACTCCAGCCCGATGCGCCCGTTGACGGTCAGCCGGCCGTCCTCGCCGTCGAGTTGGGCGCGCAGCCGCGACAGCCGTTCGTGCTCGGCCGTGGCCTGCCGCTCGCGTTCCGCGAGCAGCGCGCGGATCTCCTCGGCGCCGGCCAGGTCCAGGAAGAACAGTTTCAGCAGCAGTTCGCTGCGGCGCGGCTGCGCGGGGCTGGGCGACCCCAGCCACCTGGCCAGTTCCGCGCGGCCCGCCTCGGTGAGCGTGTACTCCTTGCGGCCGCGCGGACCCTCGGCGGACACATCGACCAGCCCGGCCGCCGCCAGCCGGTTCAGCTCGCCGTACATCTGGCTCTGCGTGGCCGGCCAGACGTGGGCCAGCGAGGTGTCGAACAGCTTCAGCAGGTCGTATCCGCTGGCGGGGCGGTCCACGAGAAGTCCGAGCAGGGCGTGGCGAAGGCTCATGCCCCCACCGTACCTCCACGATTGACATATCGCGAGTGACACCTTAGCTTCGACATGTCAAAAGTGGAATGTCATGTCGAGCGCCCCGGAAAGGGGTTCCCATGCACTACCTGCGCGGCTTCCTTCCGTGGATCGCCTACGCCTGCCTGTCGCCGCTCGGCTGGCAGTGGAGTGCGCTCACCGGACTGGTCGTTGCCCTGGTCCTGCTGGCCGTGAACCGCAGGGCGGGGGTGCCCGCCGACGCGCTGATCCTCGAGGCCAGCACCGCCTGCTTCTTCGTCGCGCTGACCGCGCTCGCCTTCGCCGCGCCGGACTCCCGGATCGCGGACTACGGCGGGGCGATCTCGTTCGGCTGGCTGGCGCTGACCGCGGGGACCACGCTCGCCGTCCGCCGCCCCTTCACCCTGGGCATCGCACGGCGCACGGTCCCGGAGAAGTTCTGGAAGACCCCGCAGTTCCTGCGCGTCAACGACGTCATCACCGCGGTGTGGGCCGGTGCCTTCCTGGTGACCGCCGCCGCGCTCACCGTCTGCGACGCCGAGGGCGCCGGCACGGCGGTCAAGGTGACCGTCCAGGTGCTCGGCTTCGTGGTCCCGGCCGTCTTCACCGCCCGCTATCCCAAGATCGTCCAGGCGCGGTACGCCAAGCGGCTGGGCACGGCCTCCTGAGCGGGCGGCGGTCCGCGCACGGGTGAGGGGCCGTACCGGATCTTCCCGGTACGGCCCCTCGACCTGTGTTCCGCTGTGTCGGGACGACAGGATTTGAACCTGCGACCCCTTGACCCCCAGTCAAGTGCGCTACCAAGCTGCGCCACGTCCCGTTGCCCGTCTGACCTGGGGTTTCCCCCGGCCCGGCGTGCAGGAAAACCATACCGCACTCGGGTCGGTGGTCGCGCACGCCTTTTGGGGCGCCGGCCGCGGGGCGGGCGCCGCCGTCAGCGGCCGGCCGGGTGCGCCGCGGCGCCCGTCACCCCCGCGCCCGGGCCCCGGGGCCGTTCGTCGGCGCGCACCAGGCCGCGTATGGCGGGAACGGCGAGCAGCGCGACCGGTACGGCGAGGCTCGTCGCCCCGGCGGCCAGCAGCACATGGCCGGTGCCGAAGAGCCCGGCGGCCGGGCCGGCCAGCGCCTGGCCCACCGGCATCATGGCGAGCGAGCCCGCCACGTCGTAGGCGTGGATGCGGTTGAGGACGTCGGGCGGGACCTGGGTCTGCACGCTGGTCGCCCACATCACGCCCCAGAACGACATGCCGGCCCCGGCGACGGCGGCCGCGGCGGCCATGGCCGGTACGCCGAGCCCGGCGCCCACGGCGGCGGGGAAGCCGGATAAGGCGAACAGCGCCCAGGCGCCGGCCCGCAGCATGCGGCGGGGCCGCAGCCGCAGCGCGAGGAAGCCGCCGGCCACGGTGCCGGCGCCGAGCGCGGAGTTGACCAGGCCGTAGGCGCGCGGGCCGTGCTCCTGGACCACCTGTGTGGCCACCAGCGGCACGGTGGGGCCCCAGACGGCGATCATGTAGAGGCACCAGACGGCGATGACGCCCCACAGCCAGGTGCGCGCCCTGAACTCCCGCCAGCCCTCGACGAGATCGGCCCGGAAGGTGCCCGGGGCGTGCCCCGCGGCGGTACCGGGGGCGGTGGCGGGTGCGGGTGGCAGCCGGAGCAGCAGCAGGCACAGGGCGCTGACGGCGTAGGTGGCGGCGTGGGCGGCGAACACCCCGCCGGGCGAGGCGAGACCGACCAGCAGGCCGGCCGCGGCGGGGCCCGCGAGCTGGGCGGAGGACTCGGCGATGCGTATCGCGCCGTTGGCCGCCTGCACGTCGGCGGCGAGCCGGGGCACCGTACTGGCCACGCCGGGCTGGAAGACCGCGCCCGCCACGCCGCCCACGAAGCCGATGGCGCAGACCTCCCAGAGCACCACGTGCCCGGAGGAGAACAGCACGGCGGCCAGCGACTGGGTGCCGAGCCGCACGAGGTCGGCGCCGATCATCAGCTTGCGGGTGCTGAAGCGGTCGGCGATCACGCCGCCGAAGACCACCAGTCCGGCGAACGCGGCGACCGTGGAGGCCATGGCGAGGCCGACCGCGCTCGCGCCGTAGCCGTGCTGCAGCAGGCCCGCGGCGAGTGCGACGGGCAGCATGGTGTCCCCGAGCCGGGCGACGGCCCGCGCCACGAAGAACAGCGCGAAGTCACGCGACCACACCGCCCCCGCCGGCGCGCGGCCGGCCGTCCCGGCAACGATGTCGCGCCGTTCCGCCGGGGCCTTCGCGGGCGGCGGCTGCGACGGCGTCCCGGTCATCCCTCGGCACTCCCTCCCCTGGGGCGGCCGCCCGCCCCCTCCCCCGGCGGCGGGCCGGAGCCGCCCTGCCTCCCGGCCGTGTCCCGGGTCCGCCGCGGATCATGCCACGGCCGGCCGGCCGCGCACACCGCAATTTCAGCGAGCGGCGGGCAGCCCCAGTCCGGGGTGGGCCTCCAGCAGCCGGGACGGCGCCGCCTGCCGCCAGGAGTCGGCGAGGATGTCGCGCAGTTCGCCCTCGTCCTCCAGCGCGGCGAGTCTGACCCGGATCCAGGCGAACTGTGCCTCGTGACCCGCTGTCCAGAACTTCTCCGGCTCGGCCAGGACCAGTTCGTCCCGCTCCTCGCGGGGGCAGCGCACGGCGACGGAGCTCTCGTCCTCGGGCAGGGTGGCGAACATCTTCCCCGCGACCCGGAAGGTGGGCATGCTCCAGGCGATCTTCTCCGCCGTGTCGGGCAGGGACAGGGCGATACGGCGTACGTCTTCGGCGTCCGGCATGGTCGGCACGTTAGCCCCTCCCACTGACAGTCGCCCTGCAGTCACCCCGGCGGTCGGCCGGTGCCGGCCGCCACTGCGATGTGCTTGTAGTACAGGGTGGTCGGCCGCAGCACCCCGCCCGGGTCGGCGGCGTAGCCGGGGATGGTCCCGACGCGGGTCCAGCCGGCCGAGTCGTAGAGGCGCTCGGCCGGGCTGCCGGTCTCCGTGTCCAGGTGCAGCAGGGTGACGCCGGACGCGGCCGCGGCCCGCTCCGCCGTGGTCAGCAGCCGGCGTCCCAGGCCCCGGCCGCGGGCGTCGCGGTGCACCATCAGCTTGACCAGCTCGGCGCGGTGACGGCTGTTGGGCTTGTCGGGGAAGTCGAGGCTCACGGTGCCGACCGCGCGTCCGTCCTCGTCGTGGGCGGTCCACACGGCGAGCCGCCCGGCGGCCACGCCGGCCACCCGGCCCCGCCACCAGTGCACGGCGTCCGCGTGGCCCAGGGGGGCGAGGAAGCCCACGGAGGCCCCGCCGGACACCGTGTCCGTCAGCAGCCGGGCCAGGTCCTCGACGTGGTCCGCCAGCCGGTCCGCGTCCGGCCGGGTCACCCGCGCCGTCACGGCCGCACCACCGCCAGGGCGTAGCGCACCGGCGCGGGGCCGGGGCAGTGGAACCGGGTCGGCCCCCACACCCGCAGCCGCAGGCAGTCGCCGGTGCCGAGGCGGTGCGGGACCTGCTCCGCGGTCACCTCGAGCTCCCCCTCCAGCACCCAGATGTGCTGTTCGAGACCGGGCACGGGCGGGCGGTCGTAGGCGATGCCGGCGCCGGCCGTGAGCCGGCCCTCGACGAGTTCGCCGCGCAGTCCGGCGTGCGGCGGCGACACGGACCGCCGCACGAAACCGGAGGCGCGGTCCTCCCAGACCGGCTGCTCGGCCGCCCGCAGCACCGGCGCGTGCCCCGCCTCGACCTCGCTGAGCAGCTGCGACATGGTGCGGCCGTACACGTGGCACAGCCGGTTGAGCACCGCGGCCGTCGGGCTGGTCTCCGCCCGCTCGGCCCGTGACAGGGTCGACCTGCTCACTCCGCTGCGCTCGGCCAGCTCCCCCAGCGACCAGCCCCGTTCGGCGCGCAGCCCGGCGAGCCGGGCGCCCAGGCGGGCGTCCACGGGGTCGGGGGTCTCGGGGGCCGGTCCGCTTCCGCTCCCGGCGGGTGTCGGGCCGAGGGCGCCGTCGTGTCTCATGAACGGGACGCTATCCCGGATATGAAACAGACGTGTTAACGCGGGGACACCTCGGCCAGCGCGTCCAGCACCGGGCGGATCAGCGGGTGCTCCTCGGCTCCCCGGCGCACGGCCGCGAAGACCCGGCGGGTGGGCGCCTCGCCGTCCACGGGACGCACCACGACCCCGGCGAGGTCCATGCCACGCAGCGCGGAGCGCGGCACCAGGGCCACTCCCGCGTCGGCCGAGGCGAGCGCGACGACGGCGCGGAAGTCGTCCGAGGAGTGCTCCAGGCGGGGCTGGAAGCCCGCGCTCTCGCAGGCCAGGACGACCACGTCGTGGCAGGGGTTGCCGGGGTAGGGGCCGATCCAGGGGTCCTTGGCCAGTTCGGCGAGCGGGACCTCGGGGGCGCCGGCCAGGCGGTGGGCGACCGGGACGACCGCGTCGAAGGGCTCGGCGTACAGCGGGACATGGGTCAGGCGCGGGTCGTCCGCCGGCGGCGCCCCCCGGTACTCGACGGCGACCGCCACGTCGACCTGCCGGTCCAGCACCATCGGCAGGCTGGCGTCGCCCTCCGCGTCCTGGACCCGCAGGCGGATGCCGGGCGCGCTCGCGGCCAGGCGGGCCACCGCGGGCGCCACCACCTCGGCGATGCCGGTGGCGAAGGCGGCCACCGTGACCGTGCCGGCCGCGCCCGAGCCGTACGCGGCGAGCTCGGCCTCCGCCCGTTCCAGCTGGGCGAGGACCGCGTGGGCGTGGCGGAGCAGGATCTCACCGGCCGGGGTGAGCCGTACGCCCTTGGCGCCGCGCTCGACCAGCCGGTGGCCCGTCTCCTGCTCCAGCGCCGTCAGCTGCTGGGAGACCGCCGACGGCGTGAGGTACAGCGCCGCGGCGGCCGCGGTCACCGTGCGGTGGTCGGCCACCGCACGGAGGATGTGCAGCCGCCGCGCTTCGATCATGCGAACGATTATCGCAAGAGACCGGGCGCCGCCGGACACGCGGGCGGTTCAGCCCTCCAGCTCGGCGCGGGCGGCGACGAACGCGTCCACGGCGCGGTGGACGTCCTCGGTGGAGTGCGCCGCGGACAGCTGCACCCGGATCCGGGCCTGACCCTGGGGCACGACCGGGTAGGAGAAGCCGATCACGTACACGCCGCGCTCCAGCAGCAGCTCCGCCATCCGGCCGGCCCGGGCCGCGTCGCCGATCATCACGGGCGCGATCGCGTGGTCGCCGGGGAGGACGTCGAAGCCCTCCTCGGTCATCCGGGAGCGGAACAGCGCCGTGTTCTCGGCGAGCCGGACGCGCAGGTCGTCCGCGGACTCCAGCAGGTCGAGCACCTTCAGCGAGGCCGCCGCGATCACCGGGGCGAGGGTGTTGGAGAACAGGTACGGCCGGGAGCGCTGGCGCAGCAGGGCGACGATCTCGGCGCGGGCGGCGACGTAGCCGCCGGAGGCGCCGCCGAGCGCCTTGCCGAGGGTGCCGGTGAGGATGTCGACGCGGTCCATGACCCCGTGCAGTTCGGGGGTGCCCCGGCCGCCGGGGCCGACGAAGCCGACGGCGTGCGAGTCGTCGACCATCACCATCGCGTCGTAGCGGTCGGCGAGGTCGCAGATCTCCCGCAGCGGGGCCACGTAGCCGTCCATCGAGAACACGCCGTCGGTGACGATCAGCCGGCGGCGCGCGCCGCCCTCCGCCGCCTCCTTCAGCTGCCGCTCCAGGTCGGCCATGTCGCGGTTGGCGTAGCGGAAGCGGCGGGCCTTGGACAGGCGGATGCCGTCGATGATGGAGGCGTGGTTGAGGGCGTCGGAGATCACCGCGTCCTCCGGGCCGAGCAGCGTCTCGAAGACGCCGCCGTTGGCGTCGAAGCAGGAGGAGTACAGGATCGTGTCCTCCTGGCCGAGGAACGCCGAGAGCCGGGCCTCGAGTTCCTTGTGCACCTCCTGGGTGCCGCAGATGAAGCGCACCGAGGCCATGCCGTAGCCCCAGCGGTCGAGGGCGGCGTGCGCGGCGGCGACGACCTCGGGGTGGTCGGCGAGGCCGAGGTAGTTGTTGGCGCAGAAGTTGAGGACCTCGCCGGGACGGCCGCCCGCGGTGACGTTCACGGTCGCGGACTGCGGGGTGCCGATGACGCGCTCGGGCTTGTGCAGGCCGGCGGCTCGGATCTCGTCGAGGGTGGCGCGCAGGTCGTCGCGCACGGAGTCGAACATGTCAGTGCTCCTGGGGTGCTCACACGGAAGGGTCGGCGGGGCGCGGGGTGTGCGGGGCGCTGGCGCGGTCTCGGGCGGCGCGCCCGGCGCGCGCGGGGGTGTGCCCGGCGCGGGGGCGGGTCACGCGGTCCAGTCGAGGATGATCTTGCCGCCCTTGCCGCTCGCGGCGTCGGCGAACGCCGCCTCGAAGTCGTCGCGGGCGTAGCGGCCGGTGATCACCGGGGCGAGGTCGAGGCCGCCCTCGAGCAGCACCGACATGGCGTACCAGGTCTCGAACATCTCACGGCCGTAGATGCCCTTGATGGTGATCATCGAGGTGACGATCCGGGCCCAGTCGACCGCGAACTCCTCGGCGGGCAGGCCGAGGACGGCGATCCGGCCGCCGTGCGTCATGTTGGCGATCATGTCGCGCATGGCCTCGGGGCGGCCGGACATCTCCAGGCCGATGTCGAAGCCCTCGCGCAGGCCCAGCAGGCGCTGGCCCTCGGCGATGGTGGCCCGGGACACGTCGAGCGCGAGACTGACGCCGATCTTGCGGGCCAGCTCCAGCCGTTCCTCGCTCACATCGGTGATCACCACGTTGCGGGCACCCGCGTGCCGGGCGACCGCCGCCGCCATCAGGCCGATCGGGCCCGCGCCGGTGATCAGCACGTCCTCGCCGACCAGGGGGTACGACAGCGCCGTGTGCACGGCGTTGCCGAACGGGTCGAAGATCGCGGCGATGTCCAGGTCGACCGGGACGCGGTGCACCCACACGTTCGCGGCGGGCAGCGCCACGTACTCGGCGAACGCGCCGTCGCGGCCCACGCCGAGGCCGATGGTGGCCCGGCACAGGTGGCGGCGGCCGGCCAGGCAGTTGCGGCACTTGCCGCACACCAGGTGGCCCTCGCCGCTGACCAGGTCGCCGGCCTTGATGTCGAGGACGTCGCGGCCGGTCCCGACGACCTCGCCGACGAACTCGTGGCCGACGACGAGCGGGGTGCGGATCGCCTGCCGCGCCCAGCCGTCCCACGCCCGGATGTGCAGGTCGGTGCCGCAGATGCCGGTCCGCAGGACCTTGATCAGTACGTCACCGGGTCCCACGGCGGGCTCGGGCACGTCCATGAGCCACAGCCCGGGCTCCGCCTTCTGCTTGACCAGCGCCTTCAACGCTCAGTCTCCTGTGGTTCGGGCCCCGGGCCCGGGCATGCCGAAGGAACCCGTGTCCGGGGTGAGGAGTGGAATCGCACAGCAATCTGCCGTACGGCGGCGCCGGTGGTCCATCGAGGATTTCTTAAGCGCGGCCGCAGCTTTCCTTCACACCGGCCACGCCCGCCCCGCGCCCTCGCCCAGCCCGCCCGTGTGCTCGCCCCGCCCGCGCCCGCGCCGGTGTGCTGTCCCAGCCCGCGTGCTCGCCGGCCGGTTCAGAGCGTGAAGCCCTCCGACTCCCGCCGCTCCAGGCGCGGTACCAGCTCCGCGGCCGCCGTCTTGATGGTCTCCAGGCCCCGCCGGCCCCACGGCCGCGGCTCGACGTCGACCGCGCACACCGTGCCGAGCACGGTCCCCGTGCTGTCGATGAGCGGTGCGCCGAGGTAGGAGCGGATGCCGAACTCGTCGACCACCGGGTTGCCCGCGAAGCGCGGGTAGTCGCAGACGTCCTCCAGCACCAGCGCCCTGCGCCGGGCCACCACATGGGGGCAGAAGCCGTGGTCGCGCGCCAGCCGCCGGCCCATCTCGCGCCGTACCCCGTCCCGGTCGCCGCCGTCGGCGGGTGCGGCGGTCTCCACGGTCAGCACGTCGCGCCGGGGCCGGTGCAGTCCGGCGAAGAACTGGCCTTCCTCGTCGAGGAAGTTGACCATCGCGTACGGCGCCCCGGTGAGGTGCGCCAGATGGTCCGCGAAGGCGTCCAGTCCGGCCTCGGGCCGTCCCCCGAGACCGAGCCGGCGCAGCCGCAGGGCGCGGGCCGGGGCGTCCGTGTCCTCGGGGGTGAGCAGCAGGCGACCGGCCGGGCGCGGCGGGTCGTAGCTCATGTCCGGGCTCCGTGGCGGTCGGCGTGGGTCATGTGCGGGCTCCGTGGCGGTCGGCGTGGGTCATGTGCGGGCTCCGTGACGGTCGGCGTGGGTCATGTCCGGGCTCCGTGGCTCGGTCGCGGTCTTCGGTTCTTCCGGGTTCACCGGTGGGCGCCGTGACTCGGCGCGGGCCGGCTCGGGGCGGGGGCGGACGCGGGTGTCCGGGCGATGAGGTGCCGTACCAGGGTGAGCAGGGTCTGGACTCCGGAGCTGGAGATACGGGCGTCGCAGCGGACCACGGGGACGTCCTCGCCCAGGTCCAGGGCGGCCCGTACCTCCTCGGGATCGTACCGGTGGGCGCCGTCGAACTCGTTGACGGCGATCACGAAGCCGAGGCCGCGCTGCTCGAAGAAGTCGACGGCGGCGAAGCACTCCTGGAGCCGGCGGGTGTCGGCGAGGATCACCGCGCCCAGGGCCCCTTCGGAGAGTTCGTCCCACATGAACCAGAACCGCTCCTGCCCGGGTGTGCCGAACAGGTAGAGCACGTGCCGCGGGTCGAGGCTGATGCGGCCGAAGTCCATGGCCACGGTCGTCTCGACCTTGTTCTCCACGCCGTCGAGGTTGTCCGTCGCCGCGCCGGCCGTGGTGAGCAGTTCCTCCGTGCTGAGCGGCGCGATCTCGCTCACCGCGCCGACGAAGGTGGTCTTGCCCACGCCGAACCCTCCGGCGACGAGGATCTTCAAGGCGGTGGGGAAGGGGTCACCGCCGTCGTAGTCAGAGCTGTCGTCGTAGTCCATCGAGCACTGCCTCCAGTAGGGCCCGGTCAGAGGGTTGGTGGTGGGTCACGGGGGGTTTGGTGGTCAGCGCCCCGCAGTCCACGAGGTCGGACAGCAGCACCTTGGTCACCGCCGCGGGCAGCCTGAGCTGGGCGGCGACCTCGGCGACCGACACCGGGGCGAGGCACAGGCCGAGTGCCTGCCCGTGTTCGGGGCCGAGATAGCCCAGCGGTGTGACCCCGGTGGCCATCACCTGCGACATGAGGTCGAGCGCGACGCTGGGCCGGGTGCGTCCGTTGCTGACCGTGAAGGGGCGCACCAGCCGTCCGGCCGCGTCGTCGAGCCAGGGCCCGTCGCCGGCCACCGCCGCGCTCAAGGCCGCAGCGCCGGGGGTTCGACGGAGTGCTGGCGGGGAGCGGTCACCAGGTAGGGGCGGACGCTCTTGACCAGCATCGCCATCTCGTAGCCCAGCACCGCCGCGTCGGCCTCCCGGCCCGCGAGCACCGCGAGGCAGGTGCCGGAGCCGGCGGTGGTGACGAACAGCAGGGTCGAGTCGAGTTCGACGACGACCTGCCGCACCTCGCCGCCGTCGCCGAAGCGGACCCCGGCGCTGCGGCCGAGGGAGTACAGGCCGGAGGCCAGCGCCGCCATGTGGTCGGCGCTGTCGTGGTCGAGGCCGTGGACGGACTTCACCAGCCCGTCGCAGGACAGCAGGACCGCGCTGTGGGTGTGCGGGACACGCTGCACGAGGCCGCTCATCAGCCAGTCGAGGTCGGACACTTGGCCGGTCGGCACATCGCTCGCCATGGTGGATCGACTCCTTGCTCTGTGAAGTTCTGCGGGAGCGCTGGGGGTGGGAACGAGGGTGGGTCGTGCGGGTCGGTGGGGCTGGACCGGGCGTGGGGGCGGTGCGGGTGGCGGCGCCCGGGGAGGCGGGGACGCCGGTCACGGCCGCGGTCGCGGTGGCGGTCGCGGCGCCGGTCGCGGCGCCGGTCGCCGTGGGGGTGCGCGGGGCGGTGGCGCCGGCGTGCGCGGCGGCGTGCTGCGGGCGGGTCATCCGGCCGGGGCGCTCCCGCCGTGCCGGGCGGCCGGGTCGTGGCCGGGCGAGGGCCCGCCGTCGTACGCCCCGAGGGTCCCGGGCGGCACGGAGTCGCCGGGCCGGGCGGCGGGCTCCTGCGGGCGGGCCGGGTCCGGGAGCAGCGGGCCGGGCTGGGACTCGGCCAGGCCGATGCCGCGCTGGAAGGCGGCCATCAGTCCGGGGTCGTGGCCCACGAGGTGCTCGCCGTCCTGCTCCTGGCGGGCCGCCGGACCGCCGCGCAACTGGGGGACGAGGTGCTCCTGGGCGCGGCGGCGCGGCAGTTGGGGCCTGCCCATGGTGCCGCGCACGGGGCCGACGCGAGGGGTCGGCGGGACCCCGGCGTTGGCCTCGACCGCCGGCCGGTCCTCGTTCCGGACGCCGGGGACGGCCTCCGCGGGGTTCGGCCGTGTCTGGCGGGCCCCGCGCCGGGGCAGCGGCGCGGGGCCGCCGCCGTGCGGGCCCGTGGCGGGAGCCGGCCGTGCGCCGTCACCGTCCGCCGGTGCGGCGGGCGGCCGTACGTCGCCGGTGTACGGGCCGGCCGGGAGGTCCGGGGCGGTCGCGTGCGCGTCCGGACGGTCCGTCAGGTCCGCACGGTCCGCCAGATCCGCCAGATCCGCCTGGTACGCCTGGTACGCCCGTTCGGCCCGCTGGTGGACGCCGCCGGGGGCGTCCGCCGGAAGCGCCCCGGTGCCGCTGCCGCCGTCGCCGTCGCCGTCGGACGGGTGCGCGTGGGCGGCCCGTACGGGGACGTGCTGCTCGTGGGCGGGCTGTCCGTGGGCGGGCTGTTCCGGGCCTGGGTGACCGTCGGCCTGGTGCGGTGGGTGCGCGAGGTGCGGTGGCCGGGGCGCCCCGGGCGCGGGCGGGGGCGGGAGCGCGCCGGGTACGTGGGGACGCGTGCCGTCGGCGGAGGCGGGCTCGGGCCCGGAGACCTCCTCCGGCCCGCCGGGGGCGCCGCCCAGCAGTGCCTGCGGCACCACGAGGACGGCCTGGACCCCGCCGTAGATGTTCGTCTGCAGGCGGACGGTGATGCCGTGCCGGCGGGCGAGCTGCGAGACCACGAACAGCCCGATCCGGCCGTCCGCGAGCAGGCTGGCGACGTTGACCTGGTCGGGGTCGGCCAGGAGGGCGTTCATCCTGACCTGCTCCGCCACCGGCATGCCCAGCCCCCGGTCCTCGACCTCCACCGCCAGTCCGGAGGTCACCAGACCCGCGCGCAGCAGGACCTGGGTGTGCGGGGCGGAGAACACGGTGGCGTTCTCCACGAGTTCGGCCAGCAGATGGATGACGTCGGCGACCGCGTGGCCGCGCAGCCGGCCGTCGATCGGCGGGACCAGCTTGACCCGCGAGTACTGCTCCACCTCCGCGATCGCCGAGCGCAGCACCTCGGTCATGGAGACGGGCCGGCTCCACTGGCGGCGGGAGACGGCGCCGCCGAGCACGGCGAGGTTCTCGGCGTGGCGGCGGATCCGGGTGGCGAGGTGGTCGACGTGGAAGAGGCCCTTGAGCAGGTCGGGGTCCTCGATCTGGTTCTCCAGCTCGTCGAGGATGGAGATCTCGCGGTGCACCAGGGACTGCAGCCGGCGGGCGAGGTTGACGAAGACCTCGAGCTTCTGCTCGCTGCCTGCCTGGCTGGAGAGCTGGGCGGCCTGGACGACGGCCTGCACCGCGCCGTCGTGCGCCCGCGCGAGATCGGCGGCGAGCAGCTCGAACTCGTCGGCGTCCTGCGGCGGTTCTCCGCGCGGTGTGCGCGGGACCGGGGTCTCGCCGTGCCGCAGGGCTTCGACGAGGGCGCGCAGTTCGGCCTCGCGGCGCGCGGTGCCGCGCCGCAGCGTGCCGATCCGCTCCTGTACGGAGCGGGCGGCGCGGCGCGCGGCGACGGCGGCGATCACGATGCCCGCGAGCGTCACCGACAGGGCGCCCGCCAGCACGGACCACAGTGCGAGGCCGGGGCGGGCGTGGGTGGAGCGCACGGTGAAGAGCACGGCGGCCCCGGCGCCGAGGGCGACCGCGGTCGGCGGCAGCACCGCGAGGCGCAGGAGCTGGGGCCGTATGTGGGTCTCGGGCAGCGAGGGGACGGTGCGGGCTACCGGCCGCCCGTGCCGCCCGCCTTCACGGCGGTCTGCGCGGGCGGCCGGTGCGCGGAGGTGAGACATCTGTTCCTCGGGCTGATCCGTCGGGCCTGTGTGCTCGCGTGTCGGACGCGAGCGGGCATGCGCCATCGCTGTACCGGTCGGGGAAGTCGAGGGGTGTTCGGCTCCGCGTCGCCCGGCGGCCACTCACGGTAGTCATCAAGGCATCATGTGCGCTCGGCAGTTGCAAATTCCTCCGGTGCGGCGTCCCGCTCTGGTATGACGGTTCGCACGGCAGACCGAGGAAATCGACGCCGCTGCCGGGCGGAGGACGGACATCCACCCGGCCGGGGGCGGCAACGGCCCGGGACGGCCTCCGTCGGGGTGGTGGACGCCGCGAAGGCCGCCGCGAGCAGCGCGGTCCGCGCTCACCTGGCGTCGGCGCGCTCCCCGCGCTGACGGCGGGCGCCCCTTCCGCGCCGGGCCCGGCGGTCCGTGGCCGCTACGCCCACGTGTCGAGCCAGATGCGGGCCCGCCAGGAGCCGTACGGCAGATCCACCCCCGCGTAGAGCGGGTAGAAGTACACGAAGTTCCACACGATCAGCAGGGTCAGGGCGCCCACACCCACCGCGCGCCACATCCGGCGCCGGACGCCGCGCCACGGGCCGGGCCACGGTCCGGGCCGCGGGCGGGCGGATCCGCTCGGCCCGGCGAGGAACGCTCCCGCGGTCATCGCCACCGCCAGGCACAGGTAGGGCAGGAAGACGACCGCGTAGAAGCTGAAGACGGTACGGTCCTGGTACAGGAACCAGGGCAGCCAGCCCGCCGCCACCGCGCACAGGATCGCGCCGGCCCGCCAGTCGCGCCCGAACGCCCACCGGTACAGCAGGTACACGAGGGCGCCGCAGGCCGCCCACCACAGCAGCGGCGTGCCCAGGGCGACGACCTCCCGCGCGCAGCCCTCCGCGGCACGGCAGCCGTCCCGGCCGTGCGGCGAGGACTCGAAGAGGAATGGCACCGGCCGCCCGAGCACCGGCCAGCTCCACGGGTTCGACTGGTAGGGGTGCGGTGTGCTCAGCCCGACGTTGAACAGGTACACCTGGTGCTCGTAGTGCCAGAGGCTGCGCAGCGGGGCCGGTATCCACGCCCAGGCGCCGCCGCGGCCGTCCGCCCAGTGGCGGCCGTACCCCTTGTCCGACAGGAACCAGCCGGTCCATGTGGCCAGGTAGGTGACGACGGCGACCGGCACCAGCGAGAGCAGCGACGGGGCGAGGTCCCTGCGCAGCACCGCCCGCCAGGAGCGGCGGGCCCCCGCGACCCGGCGGGCGCCGGCGTCCCAGAGGAGGGTCAGCACCGCGAAGACGGCCAGGAAGTACCACCCGTTCCACTTGGTGGCCGACGCGAGCCCCAGGAGGATCCCGGCCGCCCAGCGCCAGGGACGCCCGCCGAGGCGGGTCCCCTCCCCCGTGCACGCGTCCGGCCGTACGGGGTCGCCGGAGCCGGCCTGCCGCTCGGTCAGCAGGCGGGCCAGCCGGCTCCGTGCCGCGTCGCGGTCGAGGAGCAGACAGCCGAAGGCCGCCAGCGCGAAGAACATCACGAACGGGTCCAGCAGCGCGCTGCGGCTGAGGACGAAGTGCAGGCCGTCCACCGCCAGCAGCAGCCCGGCCAGGCACCCGAGGAACGTGGAGCGCAGCAGACGCCGGCCGATGCGGCACAGCATCAGGACGGACAGCGTGCCGAGCACCGCCGAGGCGATGCGCCATCCGACCGGGTCCAGTCCGAACACCCACTCCCCGGCCGCGATGACCCACTTGCCCATGGGCGGATGGGCCACGAACGCGCCGGTGTCCGACAGCGGGACGTCGTGCGGGTGGGCCAGCACCTGCGGGTCGGCGATCCTGCGGTCCGGCCACACCCCCTCGTAGCCGAGCCGCAGTTGGGACCAGGCGTCCTTGGCGTAGTACGTCTCGTCGAACATCAGGGTGCGCGGCTCGCCCAGCCGCCACAGGCGGATCACCCCGGCGAGGGCGGCCACCAGCAGCGGTCCCAGCCAGCCGGTCGCGGCGGCCGCACGGCGGGCGGCGGCCGGCGGCAGTCCCGCCGCCCGCCACAGCCGTACGGGCGGCTCGGGGAACGGCGGCACCAGGCGGGCCGGGGTGGAGGTGCGCGGCGGTGCCGCGTAGCCGAAGCGCCGCAACCGCTCCGGCCAGGCGGCCGTCCGCCGCGCCGCGGCGGGGACTGCGCCGGCCCGGCCGGCCGGGGCACCGGCGCCGGCTGCGGTACCGGTGCCGGTGCCGGTTCCGGGACCCGTCCCGGTGCCGATCGCGGCAGCGCTCTCCGTGCCGGCCCCCGTGCCGGCTCCCGTGCGCGTTCCCGTGCCGGTCTCCGGGTGGATGCCGCCCCGCATCGCGGCCGGACCGGACGTCCGCACGACGGACCGTTCCCGTTTCGTCACCAGCGACGCCCCTCACCGGCGGCCCGCCCACGCGTTCCGCCCTCCGGTGGCGCAGATGGTACCCAGACCGTTCGAAAACCGTTCGCCGGGGGCGGAGTTGGGTCCTCACCGGCCACGTCCGGGGCGGCGGAATCGGCCGGTCGGCACCTTCAGGCGACACCTCCTGATCCGTACCATTCGGAACGGTTCCGGCATCACTGGGAACCCTTTCGACCGACCTGTCACCACGCACACGCACCATGTCATGCACATGCAATAAGGGGGAAACTGTGTTACGTCCGGTGTTCGACGGTACGGACCTGCCGGCCACGGACCGGTTCGACGCCTGGGGCGAGCTGTGCGCCCGGCAGCTCACGGCCACCCGGCTGGACCGTGTCGGCTGCGCGGGTGCGGCACGGGAGTTCAACGCCACGCTCCGCGCCGCGCAACTCGGCCCGGTCCGGCTCGCCGAACTGTCCTACGGCTCGCTGCGGTCGCGCCGCACACCCCGGCTCATCCGCGCCGCCGACCCGGGGACCTACCAGCTCGCGCTGATCCGCACCGGGGGCCAGCGCTTCATCGGCGGCTCCCAGGAGGTCTGCCTGGGCCCGGGCAGCCTCCTGTTCTACGACAGCGCGCAGCCGTTCACCGCCCATGTCCCGGAGGACATCCACTACTCCTCGCTGATGGTGCAGTTCCCGCGGGAACTGCTGCCGCTGCCGCAGCGGCGGAGCATCCCGCCGGCCGGCCTGCCCATCCCGGGCGACGACCCGGTGGCCGGGCTGCTGCGCCGGTTCCTGGAGGCCATCGCCGCGCCGGAGTTCGCCCACGCCCCGGATCCGCTGACCGGCACCGACTCGGTACGGCTCGGCGGGATCGTCACCGACCTGACCCTGGCGCTCCTCGCCCGTCGCCTCGGCCGGGAGGAGCGCGCGCTCGCCGCGCCCCGGCGGGACACCCTGCTGCTGCGCGTCCGCGGCTACATCGAGAGCCATCTGGACGACTACGCCCTCACGCCGGCGGCCATCGCCTCCGCCCACCACATCTCGGTGCGCTATCTGCACCGTCTGTTCGAAAGCGAGGAGACGAGCGTGGCCGCCTGGATCCGCGCCAGGCGCCTCGAGCGGTGCCGCCGCGACCTGCGCGCCCCCGAACTCTCCCACCGGCCGGTGGGCGTCATCGCCGCACGCTGGGGTTTTCCCAGGCCCTCGGACTTCAGCCGGGCCTTCCGCCGGGCGTACGGGCTCTCGCCGCGGGAGTACCGCAGGCTGTCGGGCGCCCGGTCCTGAACGCGCCCGTCCGTACCGCGCCCGCACCGTCCGTGCGCGCGATGCCAACAACCGTGCGCGCACCGCGTCCTACGCCGCCGGTGACTCGCCCAGACTGGCACCGCCGCGGCACCGCATCCACAGCACAGCCTTCAGGGGGTATCACGCATGAGGAAAACGCTCACGACCGCCGTCGCCGTTCTCGGACTCGCCGGCTCGGCCCTCGTGATCACCACGCCGAACGCCGGCGCCGCCCCTTCGACCGCCCAGTCCTGCTACGGCGGCGCGGTCAACTACTCCACCACCGTCGGCTACTGGCCCACGGGATCCGGCTACGCCCGGACGTCGTCGGCCTGTGCCGACATCAACGTCAAGCCGAAGAAGACCGTCCAGGTCGCCACCTGTTTCAAGAAGACGGACACCTGCAACTCCTGGCGCACCATCAGCGGGGGCAAGTGGGGTGTGGCGGCCAGCAAGGTGAAGGACGGGACGGAGTACTTCCTCATCTTCTCCAGTGATTCGAGCAGCGGCCAGGTGGCCGACTGACCCGGACACCGCCCGGGCGGCCCCGGCCCGCGCCTGCGCGCGGGGCGGGGCCGCTCCGCGCGCAGGCGCCGGCCGATCCGCGCGTACGATCACCGCGCCACGCGCACGACCGCCGCACCGCGCAACGACCGCCGCACGGCGCGCACGACCGCCGCCCGGCGGCGCTTCAGTGCCCGCGGGAGCGCACCCCGGGTGCCCGGGGGGCGACCGCGGTGGCTCGTCCGGGGCCGCGAACGGTCAGTCCTCGCCCACCAGATCGAGACCGCGGGTCGTCTTCAGGGCGACCTCGGGCGCCGGCCAGCTGCGCGCCACGGTCTGCGACACGTCCCGCCACCACGGACGCGTGGGCAGTTCGCGTGTACTGCGCTCCTTGAGGACTGGCCCCGGACTCGCCCTCCGGAGGCAGTTCACAGCCCGTGCCGGTCAAGAAGGGTCATCAGCTTGCGCCTCCGCTTCAGCTCCGCCCTCAGGCCGGCGAGTTGGGCGGTGAACTCGGCCTCGGTGCCCATCGCCCGGTGACAGTCACGGGCGTTGAGCAGTAGCTGCGCCATACGCTCGTACACGCGGTCCCCGGTCGGCTCCTTCAGCGGTTCGATCAACCGCAAGTACACCGCGAGTGCGTCGGCCGGGCGCCTCTCGCGCGAGAGGTCGGCGAGCCACTGCCATTGCCGATCGTCGGCACGGTCGGCCGCCTCCCGCCAGGCGGCATCCAGATCGCCGTCATCCAGCAGCGCGTCCAGCAGCACGGGGCCGCGGTACCAAGCGCCGCGGTCCCGGCACGCGTCCTCGCGCAGGACGGCCAGCGCCGCCTCCCGCGTACTCTCCCAGCAGCCTGCGGTCCGGGCTGCGGCGCGCAGCTGCTGGTAGGCAACGAGCGAGCGCTCCACTCGGAAGCGGTCGTGGCGGACCGCGACCGTCTCAGCTGTCCGGCCTGCCTGCGTGTAGCGGGCGCACACATAGTCGGCCAGGCGGCCGTCGACGTGGGCCTCGGCGGCGGTGTCCCGCAACCCGCGCTCCGCCCACGCCAGCGCCTCGTCCGCGCGGCCCGCCGCCTCCAGTTCCTCGGCGATGCGCAGATGCGTGGCGCCGGACGGCACGAGGTCCTTCGCGTACAGGGCGACCAGCGCGTCCACATCACCTTCCGCCTTGACCAGGCGCTCCATCAGGTACCGCTCCGCCCAGCCGTTCGGCCTGCGCCGCCGCGCCTCGGCCGCCAGTTGCCGCATACGGGCCAGTCCGGTCGGCCCCAGGACGTCGGCGTAGTCGAGCGGGTCGAGGTCCGCCGCGTCGTTCCAGTCGCCGAGCACCTGGCCGACCAGCCACTCGGCCAACCGGTCCGGGTCAGGGCGCGCGACCGAGCACGCTTCCAGATGGGCCTCGGACACTGCGGCGACGGCCTGCCCGACCACCCCGTCGGAGTCATCGACCTCCTCGTAGGCCCGCCCGAGCGCCCGGATCGCCTCTTCCGCCAGACCGACCGCCTGCGCCGCCAGCCCCCCGGAGGCCAGGGCACGCAGTGCGTCGGCCGCTTCCTCGACCTGCCGGGCGTACCTGGTGGCGTCCGCGTACTCGACGTATCCGTACCGGGCGAAGGGCCGCGGGTCGATCAGCACCAGGATCCGATCCCTGACCGCGCCCGTGTCCGAGTGCGCGGCCGCGGCCCGCAGCTCCAGACGCCGACGCAGCTCCCGGTCCTCCCCGATCTGTTCTCGCACCAGTGCAAGCAGTTGGTCACGGGACAACGCCGTGAGCCACGCCTCCAGGCGGGAGGCCCGTGCCCGGGCGGCGGCCCGCTGACGCGGGATCGCCTCCGACTGCCGCAGCACGGTCAGCCCCACCGCCACGCAGTGCTTGCAGAAGTTGCCCTCCTGCCCGTACGGGCAGTCGCACCACCCGGAGACTCCGATGCCCTCACCGAGGGTGAGCTCCACCTCGTAGACGTCGGTGCCGTGCACCGTGGCGGTGACCGAGCCGTCGCCCACCTCCAGGCCACTCACCGCGACCACATACCCCAGCCCGCGATCGAAGGACCGAACCCCGGCCAGGGCCCGCAGATCCTCCTCGCCGAATCCCACCACGTGCCGTGCCACACCGGTATTCAACCCCTCCCGCCGGGTGCTGGGTGCGAGATCCGGCGACCTCCCCCAGTAACACCGCGGTGCTACGAAGTGGCACCCGATAGCACATGAGGGCTACCGTGGAGCCGTGACCGCCCAGCCCGAGATCACCCAACGCGACCTGCGCACCAGATCCAAAGAGATCATGGACGCCGTCCAGGACGGCCAGGCCTTCACCGTCACCCGCGACGGGCATCGCATCGGTGAGCTGATCCCCCTGCGCCGTCGCCGCCGCTTCGTCCCGCGCGGGGAGTTCGCCGCCATGTCCCGCACCGCCCCCGACATCTCCCTGGACGCCTTGCGCGCAGACCAGGATGCCGCCGCCGAGCAGGAGCCGGACGACCCCTATGCCCGATGAGCACCGGCCCACCGCGTATCAGCAGGGCCTTCTCGACACCAACATCATGATCCTGCGCAAGTGGATCAATCCGCAGGAGCTGCCCGCCGAGGTGGCCATCACCGCCATCACCCTCGCGGAACTCTCCGCCGGCCCCCACCAGGTGCGCGGCAACGCCGAGCAGGACGACTACGACGAACACGCCGAACGCGCCCGCCGCACGGACATCCTCCAGCGCGCCGAGAACGAGTTCGACCCCATCCCCTTCGACGCGGAAGCCGCACGCATCTACGGCCGCGTCTGCGCCGCCGTCATCAGTGCCGGCCGCACGACCCGGCGCCGCATCGCCGACCTGATGATCGCCTCCATCGCCGTCGCGGAAGACCTGCCCCTGTTCACCACCAACCCGGACGACTTCAAGGGCTTGGACGACCTGCTCACCGTCGTCCCCGTCACCCGCCCGAAGGTGCTGCACGACCGGTAAGCCGCCACCGCACAACCGCTCACGCCTTGCGCGAACCGGGGTGGGCTGTGCGCCTGGCCTCCCAGACCTCAGCGCGGAGCCGCCCCCGGGATGGCACGTCCATGCCCCGCCCCGCTCTCGGACCCAGGCCCGTACCAGCAGCGCAAGCCCCGTTCTCAAGGCCCTGTGCACCGGATGTCCCTGTGCCGGCGGTGCATGCCCATCTCACTGCGCAACAGGTCCCCTGCTCGCACGTCCGGAACCCTGTGGGTTCTACGCGCTCGGAACGATGCGCGTCGTGATCTTCAGCCTCGTCACGCACACCGCGGTTGGCAGGGGTACGCGCAGCCGCGGCACCTCCTGCTCCTCCATCCGAGGCGGTCCGTCGATCGTTCGAAGGGCCTGCTGCCGCTCCGACTCGTTCATCGCGGCCGGGACATCGGCGACCCACTTCAGTTCATCCACGGTCAGCCCTCGCCCACAAGGTCGAGGTCGTCACGAGCCGCCACCGAAGCAATCTCCGGAACAGGCCATTTGCGACTCAGCGCCGGAGACACATCCCGCCACCACGGACGCGAGGGGAGCTCGCCGGCCGGTTCGAACGGCAGGCCCGGGATGGGCACGGCCACCCGCTGGCCCACGGCCTCGCCCGCGGCCAGCGTCCACTCGCCGGGCTCGGCCCACGGGTGGAAGGCGAGGTTGAACGTCCCCCAGTGGATCGGCAGCAGCGCACCACCGGGCTCGCCCTGCTGGAGGTCGAGGTGGGCGCGCACGCCCTCCTCGGGCGTCATGTGGATGTCGGGCCAGTACTCGGAATAGGCCCCGATCTGGATCATCGTGGCGTCGAAGGGGCCGTGACCGGCGCCGATCTCCCGGAAGCCGTCGAAGTAGCCGGTGTCGCCGCTGTGGAAGACCCGGTGCTCCTCGCCGGCGACGACCCAGGAGGCCCACAGTGTGTGCTGGGTGTTGCGCAGGCCCCGGCCGCAGAAGTGGCGGGCCGGCGTGGCCGTGAGCGTGAGGCCGGCGACCTCGGTGGACTCGCCCCAGTCCAGCTCGCGCAGCCGGGCGGCGGAGACGCCCCAGTGCTCCAGGTGGGCCCCCACCCCGAGGGGCACCGCGAACACGGTGTCGGTGCCGGCGAGCGTCTTGACGGAGGGCATGTCCAGGTGGTCGTAGTGGTCGTGCGAGATGACGATCACGTCGACGGGGCCCAGCGCCTGAAGGGGCAGTGGCACGGGGTGCAGCCGCTTGGGGCCCGCGAAGGGGAAGGGCGAACAGCGCTCGCCCCACACGGGGTCGAACAGGACGCGGCGGCCGTCGATCTCCGCGAGCACGCTGGAGTGGCCCATCCAGGTCAGCCGCAGACCAGTGGCCGGGGGCCGGGCGAGGTCGGCGAGCGTGGTGGCGTGCACGGGCACGGTGCCCAGCGGGGAGCGGCGGGGGCGCTCGTCCTTGTCGAAGTAGCGCTTGGCGAAGGTCGTCATCGAGCCGGAGGGCCGGGTCCGTGCCGGGCCCCCGGGGTTCTGGAACACACCGTCCTCGAAGTGGGGGGAACGGCGGATGCGCGCCATGCGCTCCCCGCCGGGGTCCGCACCGAAGGCCGCGGGCCGCAGGGCTCGAAGCCCGGAGCTCAGGGGACGGAAGCCTGCCACGGTACCTCCAGGTGGAGTCGGTCAGGTCTTCCATTATGCGGGGCCCCTGTGACAGCCGGATGTCCCCGGGACGCGGCGCTCGCGGGCCTCGGACGCGGCGGGAGCGCCACGGGTGCACCGGTGGGCCGTGCCCCCGCCCGTGGTCCGTGACCCATGACCCATGGCCCGTGACCCGTGGCCCGTGGTCCGTGGGCCGTAGGCCGTGGCCTGGTCTCGTCTTGTCCCTGGGGCACGAGCGATTAGGGTGACCGCGTGGCGAGAGTGCGGTTGAGCGTGGCGGAGCGGCGCGAGGAGCTGCTGCGGGCCGCCATCGGGCAGATCGAGCAGCGGGGCGTCGCGGCGGTGCGGATCGCCGACGTGGCCTCGGCCCTCGGCGTGAGCAACGCCCTGGTGCTGTACCACTTCTCGACCAAGGAGAGGCTGGTCGCCGCCGCCTTCGCGCACGCCGCCGAGCACGATCTGGCCCGTCTGCGCAGGCTGCTGGGCCGGCGTACGACGGCACTGCGCCGGCTGCGGGCCGCGGTGCGCTGGTACGCGCCCACCGGTACCGCCAAGGGCTGGCGGCTGTGGATCGAGGGCTGGGCGGCCGCGCTGCGCGAGCCCGCCCTGCGGGAGGTGGCGCGGGACCTCGACCGGCAGTGGAAGGCCGCCCTCACCGAGGTCGTCGTGGAGGGCGCGGCGGCCGGTGAGTTCCACTGCGCCGACCCCGGGGGCGCCGCCCTGCGCCTGACGGCGCTCCTCGACGGCCTGGCCGTCCAGATGACCGCCTACGGCGGCGCGGTCTCCCGCGCCCGCGCCCAGCAGTGGGTGGACGAGGCACTCGCCCGCGAACTCGGCCTGGACCACGCCGCGCTGACCGGCGTCACGGCCGGCTGAGACGACGAGGGGCAGTCGCCCGCGCCCCGCGCCCCGCGCCGAGGAGCCCGCGGCAGCAGCCGTACCGCTGCCGGACCGCACGACCCGGCGGCGGACCCGGCCCGCGGAGACGCACCCCCGCCGGGCCGGATCCGGCCCGAGTCCGCCCGGGTCCGGCCGAGTCCGGCCGAGTCCGGCCGAGTCCGGCCGAGTCCGGCCGAGTCCGGCCGAGTCCGGCCGAGTCCGGGCCGGGTCCGGCCGGGTCCGGGCCGGGTCCGGGCTTCGGGCAGTCCGGGCTTCAGGCCACCGCCGCGATGCGCGACCTGATGTCGGCGGGCGACAGCGTGCCCTTCGCCGTCACATGGTCGCCCGAGGACTCGCCGCGCAGACGCCGGCCGATCCAGGGCACCAGGTACTCGCGGGCCCACTGGACGTCGTCGCGGCGGATCTCCAGGGTGCCGCGGGGCGGCAGCGGCGGCCAGGGCTGCTCCGGGTCGGCGGGAACCTCCAGGCCGAGCAGCTGGCCGGCGCGCAGGGCCACGCGCGTGTGCCCCTCGGGCGACAGGTGCAGCCGGTCGTGGTCCCAGGCGCGGCGGTCCTGGATGCTGCGCAGTGACCACAGGTCCAGCACCGGGCAGCCGTAGCGGTCGGCGACGGCCCGCACATGCCCGTTGTACGTGGCGATCTTGCCCCGCAGGTGCTTGAGGACGGGCACGCCCCGGGTGTCGAAGCCGGTGGTCACCATGACGGTGCCGGCGACCTCGGTGAGCCGGGCGACCGCCTTCTCGAACCGCTCGGCCACGTCGTCCGGGTCGGTGCCGGGCCGGATGATGTCGTTGCCGCCGGCGCAGAAGGACACGAGGTCGGGGGCGAGTTCGACGGCTCGCGGGACCTGGTCCGCCACGATCTGGTCGAGCAGTTTCCCGCGCACGGCGAGATTGGTGTACTGGAAGTCGCCCTCGGGCCGCCGGTCGGCGAGCAGTACGGCGAACCGGTCGGCCCAGCCGACGAACGCCCCGTCGGGGCCGGGGTCGCCGACACCTTCGGTGAAGCTGTCCCCCACCGCCACGTACGACCCGATCACTGATCTGCTGTCACTCTTCGAATCGTCTGCCACGGCGGACCATGATTCACCCTTCAATGTGACCTACGCGACCGTAGGCAGGGGTTGACGGACGGTGAGATAAGCCACGGGGAATCCGGGCCCGGCCGGGAATATCCCGGGCCGGGCGGAAGGTCCGGCGGTACGCCGAAGGCCGGGCCCGTGGCGCGGGTCCGGCCTTCGGCGGCGTGTCAGGCAGGGGGGAAGGGCCCGGCGGGGCGCCGGCGCCGGGGGGCGTGGCGGCGGCGCCCGTGGGGCGGGAGGATCAGAGGGGGACGCCGTGGGCGCGGAGGTAGGCGACCGGGTCCACGTCGGAGCCGTAGCCGGGCGCGGTGCGGATCTCGAAGTGCAGGTGCGGGCCGGTCACGTTGCCGGTGGCGCCGGACAGGCCGAGCTTCTGGCCCGCGGCCACGGCCTGCCCGGCCGAGACGGACAGCCGGGAGAGGTGGGCGTACTGGGCGTAGCGACCGTCGTGCAGTCTGACGACGACCTGGTTGCCGTAGGCGCCGCCCCAGCCCGCGGAGACGACCGTGCCGGCGGCCACGGCCTTGACAGGGGTGCCGGTCGGGACGACGAAGTCGACGCCGGTGTGGTAGCCGCTGGACCACATGCTGCCGGCGGTGTGGTAGGCGGTGCCGATGGCGGCGCCGGACACCGGGAGGGTGTAGCCGGTGGCGGTGGTCGCGGCGGCCTTGCCGGCGGTCCTGTCCGCGGCGCGGTCGGCGGCCGTGGCCCGCGGGGCCTGCTTCGCCTTGGACGCCTTGGAGGCCTTGGGGGTCTTGGGGGTGTGTGCGGGGGCGGACGCCCTGGAGGGGGCGGGCGCCGTGGACTCGGGCGCCCCGGTGGCGCCGGCCGGCGCGGAGCCGCCGTCCAGCCGCAGCCTCAGACCGGGGTGGATCAGCGAGGGGTCGTCGCCGACGGCCTGCCGGTTGTCCGCGTAGAGCTCCGGCCAGCCGCCGCGGACCTGCTGCCGCTCGGCGATCCGGGAGAGGCAGTCGCCGGGCCGGACGGTGTACGTCCGCACGGTCTGCGTGGGCGTCCGCACGGCCTCGGTGCGCGCCGCGTCCTGCTTCCCGGCCGTGGCGGCGGTGCGGACGGCGGTGTCCGGCGCGGACTTCGCGGGCGCCGCGTGGGCGCCGGCGGCCCCGATGAGCGGCAGGGCCAGTGCGGCGCCGCCGGTGCCGGCGGCGGCTATGGAGCGGGTCAGGCGCTGGGTCTTCGGTCGTCGGTGCTTACCCTTCGCGGGCATGGCGGCTTCCTCTCCGGCGCCTGCGAGGTGAGCTGTCGGGTTCGGGCTGGAGCTGCCCGGCCGCCTTCTCGCGGCTTCACCCCTGGCCTGTTCCGGGAACCGGAGCAGGCCGTCCTGCGTGTGGGTCCCCCGCTCCTGCCGTGCACGGGTGAGTTCCGGGTTCCGGACGGCGGCAGGATTCGGCGTCCGTCCGGATGGGTGTGGAAGGTAGGCGAGCCGGACGCGCGTGGACAAGCAGTTGATTCCGGTTGTAGTCGTTCCGCATGATCCGTCGCCGTCGATTCCGGTCACCCAGCGTGAAACCGGACGGCCACCGCTTCGTCAACACGCTGCGGAACCGCTCGGATTACGTGGGCATGGCGAGTGACGGACCGTCATCACTATGACGCTGCTCACGCACGGATCGCCAGATCACCGCATTCCGGATCGAGTTCGAACGAAATCGTCTATCCGGACAGATGCAGCGAATCCGGTCGAGTGGGAGACGAGTGGGGGAACCGGGGCGGCGGCCTGTGGACAACTCGTTGCCCCAGGACGCCGTGTCGTATCGTCGACATCGCGCCCGCCGACGAGCCGTGAAGGCGGGGCCGACTGGGAGGAGCCCCCCGTGACGCAGCAGGTCCCGTCGACCGAGCCCGAGCTGGCCGGAGTGCGCAACTTCCGCGACGTGGGCGGGCTCCCCACCGTGGACGGCCGGCGGGTGCGGCACGGCGTGCTGTTCCGCAGCGGGCACCTCGCGCACGCGACCGCCGAGGACGCGGCGTTCCTGTCCTCGCTGGGCCTGCACACGATCTTCGACTTCCGCAACGCGGCGGACCAGCGGCTGGAGGGGCCGGACGTCGAGCTGCCCGGCGTGCGCAATGTGAACCTGCCGCTGAGCGACCCCGCGGACGGCGCGGAGTTCTGGAAGATGGTGCGCGACGGCGACCTCGAGCAGCTGCGCTCGATCCTGGCCGACGGCAAGGGCGCGGACCGGATGATCGCCTCCTACCGCATGATCATCACCCAGCGCACCGCCGAGCACTCCCGGGTGCTGCACGAGATCGCCGGGGACAGCGTCCCCACCCTGATGCACTGCGCGGCCGGCAAGGACCGCGCGGGCCTGTCGGTCGCGGTGACCCTGCTGGCGCTGGGCGTGGAGCGCGACGCGATCGTCGCCGACTACCTGGAGTCCAACGCCAAGCACCGCCGCTACCGGGTGCACCGCAGCAGCACCGCGGCCTCGGCCTACTGCCCCGAGGTGATGGAGCTGCTCAGTCCGCTCTTCGACGCGCGCGCCGAGTATCTGACGGCCGCCCTGGAGACCATCGAGGAGACCTGGGGAGGTGTCGACGCCTATCTGGAGCGCGGGCTGCGGCTGGCCCCCGAGACCCGGGAGCGGCTGCGGGACCGCCTGCTGGACTGAGCGGCCCCGACAGCGGCCACAGCGGCCCCGGCTGCTCGGGAGCGACCCCGACCGCTCGGGAGCGGCCCTGGCTACTTGGCGCCGACCGAGAACAGCAGCCAGATGAACGCCGCGAACAGGTGTCCGACGGCGATGTAGATGACGAGCCGGACCCACAGGGCGCGCGGAAGCTTGTCTTCGAGGTTGCTCATGGCATGTCTCCGGTCAGGGGGCCCAGGCACAGTGCGGCCGTGGGGCTCTGCAGCAGGGTGTGGACGAAGAGGAGTTCGACGCCGCCCGGGTCCTCGGCGGCGAGACGGTGCGGGGTCAGCGAGTCGTAGTGCGCGCTGTCCCCCGGGGCGAGCAGATGGACGGAGTCGCCGAGCCGCAGTCGCAGCCGCCCTCCGAGCACGTACAGCCACTCCTCGCCGGGGTGGACGCGCACGATGTCGCCCTGGGAGCCGTGCGGGACACGAACCCGCAGGGCCTGCATCCCGCGGGCGGACGCGCCGGCCTGCCAGTACGTCCAGCCGCCGGCCCGGGTCGGCTCCATCTCCGCGGCCCGCACGATCGCGTCCCGGTCCACCGGGGTCTCGCCGAGCAGCTCGGAGACCGTCGTACCGTAGGTACGGGCCAGTGCGAGCAGCATCGGCAGGGACGGCTGCCGCTGCCCGGTCTCCAGCCGGGACAGGTGGGCGGGCGACAGCCCGGCGGCCCGGGCCGCGGCCTCCAGCGTGAGGGAGGCACGGCGGCGCAGCGCGCGCAGTTGCGGCGCCACGGCGGGCAGGTGCTCGGCCGGCCCCGCCGGGCGCCCGGACTCGGGGGAGTTCATGGCTCCATTGAGCCCGAGCTTTGCCTCAGCGGCAAATTTATTGCCTCCCAGGCAACGCGCGGGCCAGGGGCAAGGAGGCAGAGCGGCCGGCCCGCGGCGGCCGCCGCCCTCAGCGGTTGGCGACGGCCTGCTTCACCAGGGTCTTGCCGAAGTCCCACATCAGGCCGCCGCCGTGGGCGTCGTCCATCACGGCCGTGAAGGCCTCCACGAACCGGTCCACCTCCCGCTCCCCGATCACCAGCGGCGGGATCAGCTTGATCACCTCGAGACGGTCCCCGGAGACCTGGGTCAGGATGCGGTGGCGCTGGAGCAGCGGCACGACCACCATCTGCGCGAACAGCCCCTTGCGCGCCGCCTGGAGCATGGTCCACCGGCCGCGCAGCTTGAGCGACTTCGGCCGGCCGAACTCGATGCCGATCATCAGGCCCCGGCCGCGCACGTCGGCGAGCAGCTCGTAGGTGCCGGTCAGGGCGGCCAGGCGGGACTTCAGCAGCTCGCCGGTCGCCCGGGCGTTCGCGACGACCTGCTCGTTCTCCATGACCGACAGCACCGCCAGGCCCGCCGCCATGGCCTGGGCGTTGGACCCGAAGCTCGCCGAGTGGACCAGCACCCGGTCGATGGACGAGTAGACCTTCTTGAAGATCCAGTCCTTGCCGAGGGTGGCGCCGACCGGCACATAGCCGCCGGACAGCGCCTTGGCCACGCACACCAGGTCCGGCTCGACGCCCTCCTCGTGCTGGTAGGCGTAGAAGTCGCCGGTGCGGCCGAGGCCCGTCTGCACCTCGTCGGCGATCAGCAGCGCCTTGTGCCGGTGCAGCAGCTCCTGGGCGGCGCGCAGATAGCCGGGCGGTGCCTCGTGCACGCCCTTGCCCTGGATCGGCTCCACGATCAGGGCGGCCACGTCGCCCTTCCTCAGCTCACGGGCGAGCGCGTCGAGGTCGCCGAGCGGGACGGCGGTGTCGGGCAGCAGCGGGCCGAAGCCGTCCCGGAAGCCGTCCTCGCCGTTGACCGACAGCGAGCCGGTGGTCAGCCCGTGGAAGGAGTGCTCGCAGTACAGCACGCGCGGCCTGCCGGTGGCCCGGCGGGCGAACTTCAGCGCGGTCTCCACCGCCTCGGTGCCGCTGTTGCCGAAGAACACCCGGTCCAGGTGGGGGCTGTGGGCCAGCAGCCGCTCGGCGAGCAGACCGGGCAGCGGCGGGCAGTCGAACCGGGTCAGGTCGGCGAGCTGGGCGTCCAGGACGTCGTGCAGCGCCTTGCGCACCACGGGGTGGTGCCGGCCCAGGCCCATCACCCCGAACCCGGAGAGCATGTCCAGGTAGTCGTTGCCCTCGGCGTCCCAGAAGTACGCCCCCTCGGCCCGCTCGTAGACCTTGTCGAAGCCGATGGTGTGCAGCATCCGCGGCAGCTGGTGGTTGAGGTGCCTGGCGTGCAGCTCGTAGCGCTCGGCGCCGCGCCCGGCCAGCAGGGCGCCGAGGTCGAACTCCGTGGTCATTCGGTTGTCTCCTTGACTGCCATGACGGCCCCGCCGTCCGCGGCCCGGGCGGCGAGGCTCGCCCCGATCCGACCGGCGATCTCCACGGGGGTGAGTCCGATGTCCGCCAGCACCTCCGCACGCTTGGCGTGCGCGAGGAACTGCTCCGGGATACCGAACCGCCGCACCGGTACGTCCACTTCGGCGTCGCCCAGGGCGAGCGCCACCGCTGAGCCGACCCCGGCCGCGCGGCTGTTGTCCTCCACCACGGCCACCAGCCGGTGCCCGGCGGCCAGGCCCGGCAGCTCCGGGTCGACGGGCTTGACCCAGCGGGGGTCGACGACCGTGCAGCCGACGCCGCGCGCCTGGAGCAGCTCGGCCGCCTGCAGGCACACCGGCGCCATCACGCCGACGGCCACCAGCAGCACCTCGGGCCGCTCCGCCCGGTGCAGGACGTCCATGCCGCCCACCCGGCCGACCGCCGGGATCTCGGGTCCGACCGACTCCTTCGGGAAGCGCACCAGGGTCGGCGCGTCGTCGACGGCGACCGCCTCGCGCAGCTGTGCGCGCAACTGCTCGGCGTCGCGCGGCGCGGCGATCCTCAGGCCCGGCACCACCTGGAGCACGGACATGTCCCACATGCCGTTGTGGGAGGGCCCGTCGACGCCCGTGACGCCGGCCCGGTCCAGGACGAAGGTCACCCCGCAGCGGTGCAGCGCCACGTCCATCAGCAGCTGGTCGAAGGCGCGGTTGAGGAAGGTGGCGTAGACGGCGACGACCGGGTGCAGGCCGCCGGTGGCCAGACCGGCCGCGGACACCGCCGCGTGCTGCTCGGCGATGCCCACGTCCCACACCCGGTCGGGGAAGCGCTCGGCGAACTTGCCGAGTCCCACCGGGTGCAGCATGGCGGCGGTGATCGCCACCACGTCGTCGCGCTCCTCGCCGATCCGCACGATCTCGTCGCCGAACACCGAGGTCCACGACGGGCCGCCGGCGGGCGCGAGCGGGGCGCAGGTCAGCGGGTCCATCACGCCCACCGTGTGGAAGTGGTCCTCCTCGTGCGCGAGGGCGGGTTCGTAGCCGCGGCCCTTCTCGGTGAGGCAGTGGACCAGGACGGGGCCGTGGAAGCGTTTGGCGCGGCGCAGCGCGGACTCCACGGCCCGTACGTCGTGCCCGTCGATCGGACCGAGGTACTTCAGCCCCAGGTCCTCGAACATGCCCTGCGGCGCGAAGGCGTCCTTGAAGCCCTTCTTGGCGCCGTGCAGCGACTCGTAGAGCGTGCCGCCGACCACCGGGGTGCGCTGCAGGACCTCCTTGCCCCAGGCGAGGAACTTCTCGTAGCCGTCGGTGGTGCGCAGGGTCGCCAGGTGGTTGGCCAGGCCGCCGATCGTCGGGGCGTAGGAGCGCTCGTTGTCGTTGACGACGATGATCAGCGGCCGGTCGCGGGCGGCCGCGATGTTGTTCAGCGCCTCCCAGGCCATGCCGCCGGTCAGCGCGCCGTCCCCGATGACGGCGACGACATGCCCCTTCTCCCCCTGAACCTGGCGCGCCTTGGCGAGCCCGTCGGCCCAGCCCAGCGCGGTCGAGGCGTGGCTGTTCTCGATGACGTCGTGCTCGGACTCCTCGCGCGAGGGATAGCCGGACAGGCCGCCCTTGCCGCGCAGCTTGGAGAAGTCCTGACGCCCCGTCAGCAGTTTGTGCACATAGCTCTGGTGCCCGGTGTCCCACAGGATCCGGTCCACCGGCGACTCGAAGACGCGGTGCAGTGCGACGGTGAGTTCGACCACCCCCAGGTTGGGCCCGAGGTGTCCGCCGGTCCTGGCCACCGCGTGCACCAGGAACTCGCGTATCTCGTCGGACAGTTCACCGAGTTCCGCCTCGGACAGCGCCTTCAGGTCGCGTGGTCCCCGGATCGTCTCCAGAATGCTCACGCCGGTCCCCCTCTCGGTCCGTGCTGCGCTTCAACCCACTGTCACCGTCGGTGTTCCCGTGCCGGCGGGGGCGCCGGCCGCGGCGTCCTCCCCCTCCATGCGTGCGGCAAGTTTCATGGCCTCCTCGATCAGGGTCTCCACGATCTTCGACTCCGGCACGGTCTTGATCACCTCGCCCTTGACGAAGATCTGCCCCTTGCCGTTGCCCGAGGCCACCCCCAGATCCGCCTCCCGGGCCTCCCCCGGCCCGTTCACCACACACCCCATCACCGCCACTCGCAGCGGCACCTCCATCCCCGTCAGCCCCGCCGTGACCTCCTCCGCCAGCTTGTACACATCCACCTGCGCCCGCCCGCACGACGGACACGACACGATCTCCAGACCCCGCTGCCGCAGATTCAGCGACTCCAGGATCTGGATACCGACCTTGACCTCCTCCACCGGCGGCGCCGACAGCGACACCCGGATCGTGTCCCCGATCCCCCGCGACAACAGCGCACCGAACGCCACCGCCGACTTGATCGTCCCCTGGAACGCCGGACCCGCCTCCGTCACGCCCAGATGCAGCGGATACTCACACCGCTCCGCCAGCTGCCGGTACGCCTCGATCATCACCACCGGGTCGTTGTGCTTCACCGAGATCTTGATGTCCCGGAACCCGTGCTCCTCGAACAGCGACGCCTCCCACAGCGCCGACTCCACCAGCGCCTCCGGCGTCGCCTTCCCGTACTTCTGCAGCAGCCGCCGGTCCAGCGACCCCGCGTTCACCCCGATCCGGATCGGCGTGCCGTGGTCCTTCGCCGCCCGCGCGATCTCCCGCACCTGGTCGTCGAACTTCTTGATGTTGCCCGGGTTCACCCGCACCGCCGCGCAGCCCGCCTCGATCGCGGCGAACACGTACTTCGGCTGGAAGTGGATGTCCGCGATCACCGGGATCTGCGACTTGCGCGCGATCGTCGCCAGCGCGTCCGCGTCGTCCTGCGTCGGACACGCCACCCGCACGATCTGGCACCCCGACGCCGTCAGCTCCGCGATCTGCTGCAGCGTCGCACCCACGTCCGAGGTCCGCGTCGTCGTCATCGACTGCACCGACACCGGCGCGTCCCCGCCCACCGCCACACTGCCGACCTGGATCTGCCGGCTCCTGCGGCGCTCGGCGAGCGGACGGGCCGGGACCTCGGGAAGGCCCAGGGGAATGGCGGTCATGACCTCACCCCCGGTTCCCGGAGACCGTCTCGCGCATCGCGCGCAGGGACTCCTTGAGCGATCCCATGGTGGCGAGCACGGCGGTGGGCTCGTAGCCGCAGTGCGCCATGCAGTTGGCGCAGCGCGGGTCCTTGCCGCGGCCGTACTTGTCCCAGTCGGTGTCCTCGATGAGTTCCCGGTACGTGGGGACGTATCCGTCGCTCATCAGGTAGCAGGGGCGCTGCCAGCCGAAGAGCGAGTAGTTCGGGATCGCCCACGCCGTGCAGGGGAAGTCGACCTTGCCTTCGAGGAAGTCGAGGAAGAGCGGGGAGTGGTTGAGCCGCCAGCGGCGCCGGTTGCCGCCGGCGAACGCCTTCTTGAACAGCTCGCGGGTCTGCTCGACGCCGAGGAAGTGCTCCTGGTCGGGCGCCTTCTCGTAGGCGTAGGCGGGCGAGATCATCATCTCGTCGACCTCGAGGTCGTCGTTGAGGAAGTTGAGCACCTCGATGACGGTCTGCGGGGTGTCGGTGTTGAAGAAGGTGGAGTTGGTGGTCACCCGGAAACCGCGCCGCTTGGCCTCCTTGATGGCCGCGACCGCCTCGTCGAACACGCCCTCCTTGGCGACCGACTCGTCGTGCCGTTCGCGCAGTCCGTCGATGTGCACCGCGAACGCGAAGTAGGGGGAGGGCTTGAACTTGTCCATCTTCTTGCGCAGCAGCATGGCGTTGGTGCACAGGAAGACGTACTTCCGCCTGGCCACCAGCTGGCGCACGATCTCGTCGATCTGAGGGTGCATCAGGGGCTCGCCGCCCGCGATGGAGACCATCGGCGCACCGGACTCGAGGACCGCACCCACGGCCTGGGCGACCGGCATGCGCTGCTTGAGCACCCCGGCGGGATGCTGGATCTTGCCGCAGCCCTCGCACTTGAGGTTGCAGGCGAAGAGGGGCTCGAGCTCCACGATCAGCGGGAACTTGTCCCGCTTGCGCAGCTTCTGTTCGGCCAAGTATGTAGCGACCTTGATGGACTGGCGCAGCGGCATGGCCATCTGGCTCACCTCCTGGGGAGCAGCACATTACGGTGCCATTCGAAGAAAGTCGGCAGTACGGAACGGAGAACGCGGAAAGCCGATATTCCACCGCGCACCGTGCCGATCCGAACGAGTTCGTGTTCCGGGGCGTCCACGACCACCCGGACGGCCGCAACCGGCCGGTCGCCGGTGCGCACCGCGGCCAGCAGCGTGGCGGCCGACTCCATGTCGACCGCGATCGCGCCGGTGGCGCGCAGTTCGGACCGCTCGGCTCCGCGCACGACGTGGTCGGAGCCGGTGAGCGGCCCGGTGTGGACGGTGCGCCCGGGCAGGGCGCGGGTGAGTTCCTTGACGAGCAGTTCGGTGCCGACGCAGGGGACGGCGCCGCCCGGGTCCCGGGTCTCCTCGGCGACCACCAGGTCGCCGGGGTGCATGCCCGGGGCGAGTCCGGCGCAGAAGCCCGTGGCGAGCACGGCCGCCCGGTCCAGCGGCGGCCCGGCCAGGACCCGGGTGACGGAGTGCTCCGCCGCCCTGGGTCCCATGCCCGTGCGCAGGACGGTCACCGGCCCGCCCGTGCCCGGCTCCTCCCCCGCGCCCGCGGGGTGGGCGGGGCCGCGCCGCCGCGCCGCGCGGTCGCTCATGCGCAGGGCGAGGTGCTCGATGCCGAGCGCGCAGGCGATCAGCAGCGGGGCCGGGGCGGGCTGGGTGGTCATCAGGTCCCCTCGGCCCCGGCCAGGCGCCGGTCCGCGCGGACCTTGCCGCCGAAGGGCTCGCCGTGGACGTACCGGCCGAGGGCGGTGAGCGGGAAGACCTGACGGTAGAGGTGGTAGTTGATGGAGAAGTCCCAGGGGAAGCCGGTGCCGGTGAAGTGGGGCTCGTCCCAGGAGCCGTCCTCGCGCTGGGCGCCGGCGAGCCACTGGACGCCGCGCTCGACGGCCCTGGAGTCGCGCTCCCCCGCCGCGAGCAGCGCCATCAGCGCCCAGGCGGTCTGCGAGGCGGTGGAGACGCCCCTGCCGCTCCACTCGTTGGCGTACTTGTAGGAGCGCAGGTCCTCGCCCCAGCCGCCGTCGTCGTTCTGCACCGACTCCAGCCAGGCCACCGCGCGGCGGATCGCCGGGTGGGAGCCGGGCAGGCCGGCGGCGGTCAGCGCGGGCACGACGGACCCGGTGCCGTAGATGTAGTTGACGCCCCAGCGGCCGAACCACGAGCCGTCCGGCTCCTGTTCGGCCAGCAGCCAGTCGATGCCCCGCCGGGTGCGCGGGTCGTGGGAGTAGCCCTCGACGGCGAGCATCTCCACGACGTGGGCGGTGACGTCGGCCGACGGAGGGTCGATCACCTCGCCGAAGTCGCAGAACGGCAGCCGGTTGGGGAAGGGGCTGGTGTTGTCCACGTCGAAGGCGCCCCAGGCGCCGTTCCTCGACTGCATGCCGAGGTTCCAGCGCACTCCGCGCCCGATGGCCTTGTCCACCCGCTCCGGGTCGTGGTGCCGCACCCGGCGCAGCGCGAGGACCACCTCCGCGGTGTCGTCGATGTCGGGGTAGTTGTCGTTGTGGAACTCGAACGCCCAGCCGCCGGGCGGCAGTTGGGGTCGGCGCACCGACCAGTCGCCGGGGCGCACGACCTGCTCGCCGAGCATCCAGTCGGCGGCCTTCACCAGTTGCGGGTGGTCGGCGGGGAGTCCGGCGTCGGCGAGGGCGATGGTGGCCAGGCAGGTGTCCCACACCGGCGACTGGCAGGCCTCGATCATCCGGGCGCCGTCCTCGCGCCACACCGCGAAACGGTCCAGCGACTGCAGGCCGGCCCGCATCACCGGGTGGTTGAGGTCGTAGCCCATCAGGTGCAGGGCGATGACCGAGTACACGGCCGGCGGCTGGATGCCGCCCCAGCAGCCGTCGTTCTCCTGGCGTTCGATGATCCAGCGGGCGGCGGTGTTCATGGCCGCGCGGCGCAGCCGCTTGGGGGCCACCTTGCGGAAGGCGTGCATGGCCCGGTCCAGGCGCTCAAAGGCGCCGTCCCAGGTGGTGGCCGGGGCGAGCGGCCGGGCGGGGTTGGGGTCGTCCGGGTCGGTGTGCAGCTCGTCCAGCGGGAAGGGCGCCGGGCGCACCGGGCGCTTGGCGGAGACGATGGTGAGCGGCACGATCGTCTGCCGGGCCCAGCAGCCGAAGTCGTAGATGTTGAGCGGTGCCCAGGTGGGGAACCAGATCAGCTCGGGCGGGAGTTCGGGCAGGTCCTCCCACTTCCACCAGCCGAACAGGGCGAGCCAGATCCGGGTGAAGACCCGGGCGGCGGCGATCCCGCCCTGGGCGCGGATCCAGGCGGAGGCCTTCGCCATGTGGGGGGCGTCGGGCGCGTCCCCGGCCAGGCGGAGGGCGACATAGGCTTCGATGGTGGTGGACAGCTCGCCGGGTCCGCCGTAGAAGGTGGCCCAGGTGCCGTCCTCGCGCTGCTCACCGCGGATGAACAGGGCGGCGGCGCGGGTGGTGTCCTCGTCGGGGATGCCCAGGAACTGGCGCAGCAGGAGGTCCTCGGCGTCCATCGTGACGTTCGTCTCGAGGTCGCCCTTCCACCATCCCTCGGCGTCCTGTTTCGACAGCAGGAAGTCGGTGGCGCGCCGGACGGCGTGTGCGGCGGCTTCTTGTACCCCGGCCGCCACGGGGGTGGTCAGTACGGTTTCGCTGGCCGCGGCAGCGCGGGGCGGCAGGGTGGCCCCGGTGCTTCCGTCGGTCGTCGCTGTCATGGCTTCCCCTTCGTGCAGTCGTGCGAGTCGTGCTGCTGTGGGTCCGCCGTCGGCCGGTGCCGGAGACCTCCGGGCGCCGGCCGGCGACTACGCGAGGTGGGTTCGGGCGATAACGATCATCTCTTCCGTACGACGACGAAGTCCGCGAGCGCCGTGAACGCGGCCCGTACCGGTTCGGGCATGCCGACGGCGTCGAGGGCCTCGATGGCGATGGTGTGCTGACGGCGCGCCTCCCCGGCCGTCCACTCGCGCCCGCCGGCCTCCTCGATGAGGGCGGCACGGGCGGCGAACTCCTCCTCCGAGAAGTTCTCGAAGTCGCTGCTCTTGGCGTCGGCGGCGAGGATCTCGCCGAGCCGCGCGGAGGCGTCGCCGCCCGCCGCGAGCGCGGCCACGACCGGCAGGGACTTCTTGCGCTGGCGCAGATCGCTCCAGGTCCGCTTGCCGGTGGCCTCCGGGTCGCCCCAGATGCCGAGGAGGTCGTCGACGGCCTGGAAGGCCAGGCCGAGGTGGTAGCCGTACTTCTCCAGGGCGTCGGCCGTGCGGTCGTCGGCGCCGCCGAGCACGGCGCCGATGGAGCAGGCGCAGGCCAGCAGCGCGCCGGTCTTGTTGCCCTCCATCTCCAGGCACTCGGCGACGGTGACCCGGTCGCGGTGCTCGTAGGAGATGTCCTGGGCCTGACCGTCGATCAGGGCACGGGTGGCGGTGGTCAGCCTGCGGGTGGCGCGGCCGGCCTCCACGGTGCCGAGTTCCAGCAGCACCTCGTTGGCGAGGGCGAACAGGGCGTCGCCGACCAGGATGGCCTGGGCGGGACCGTGCACCTTCCAGACCGTGTCGCGGTGCCGGCGCTGTTCGTCGCCGTCCATCAGGTCGTCGTGCAGCAGCGAGAAGTTGTGGACCAGTTCGACCGCGACCGCGCCGGGCACCCCGGTCTCGGGCGCGGCGCCGGTGACCTCGGCGGAGAGCACGGCCAGGGCGGGGCGCACGGCCTTGCCGCCGTCACCGTGCGCCGGGTTGCCCTCGGCGTCGATCCAGCCGAAGTGGTAGGCGGCGACAGTGTCCATGGGCGGGGCCAGGCGGTCGACGGCCGCCCGCAGTACCGGTGTGGCCAGGGTGCGGCCGCGCTCCAGCAGCGCGGTCACGTCCACCGCGGTCGCTCGAGCGGGCGTCGAGGCCGGGGGAACAGGGGGCACAGTCTCTCCTCTTGTTGCGGTGCCAGGGGTGCGGGGGCCTGCCGGGGGCTGCCGGCCGGGCGTCATGCCGCCGCCTCCTCGAAGGCGAACAGGCGGCTCGGGCGGGGCCGGCCGAGGGCGCCGAGCACGGCGTCCGCCGCGCTCACACCGCTGCGGACCGCACTCTCCATGGTCGCGGGCCACCCGGTGGCGGTCCACGCGCCGGCCAGGTACAGGCCGGGTGCCTTGGTGCGGGCGCCGGGCCGCAGCCGTCCGACGCCGGGGGCGGGGGCGAACGTGGCCGTGCGCTCCCGGGTCACGAAGAAGTCCCTCACCTCGGCGGCGCGCGCCCGGGGCAGCAGCCGCCTCAGCTCGGGCAGATAGCGCTCGCGCAGCTCGGCGACGGGCGTGCCGATCTCGTGGTGCGCCGCCGACTGGGACAGGGCCAGGTACTGACCCTCCTTCAGGCCGGAGGCCGCGGTGCGGTCGAAGACCCACTGCACGGGCGTGCCGAGCGCCGCGAAGAAGGGCCGGGTCAGGACCTGGCGGTCGTAGACGACGTGGATGTTGAGGATCGGCGCGGTGCCGATCTCCAGCAGCCGCTCGGGCGCGTCCAGGGCCCCCGGCGGCAGCAGGCCGTACGCCTCGCGCTGGGGTACGGCGAGCACGACCGCGTCGGCCTCGATGGTCTCGCCGGGAACCTGAACGCTCCAGCCCCCGTTTCCGTTTGTGGAGACGGAGGTGACGCGTGAACGGACCTTTGTGCGCACGCCCGCGGAGTCGAGCGCCCTGCGGGCCGCCCGGTCGTGCAGTTCGCCCAGCGGGACGCGGGCCCAGCCGATGTCGGCCGCTCCCGGGTCGGACAGCAGACCGGTCCTGAACACCATCGCGGCGAGCCCGAGCGAGGCGTCGGAGGCCACCGCGTTGAGGGTGGCGACCCCGACCAGGTCCCACAGGGCCTCGACGGCGCGCGCCGACTGGCCGTGCGCGGTCAGCCAGCTGCCGAAGTCCTGTGCGTCGAGGGCCGGGTCGGCCGGGTCGAGCGCCTTCAGCGCCAGTGCGGCGCGTCCGACCGCGGCGCGCTCGGCGAGCGAGAGGTGCGGGTAGGCCGCCAGGCTGCGTCCCAGGTGCAGGGGTACGGGCAGCGGATCGCGCCGCAGTCTGCCGAGCCGCCGTCCCTCGGGCCGCGCGGCGTCGAGAACTGGCACGTCGAGACGGTTCTGCAGGGGCGCGAGCGAGGTGGCGCCGATACGGTCCAGGAACCAGCGGTAGGCGGTGCAGCAGCGCAGGTAGACGTGCTGGCCGTTGTCGACGGTCAGCTCGCCGCGCCGGAAGGAGAAGGCGAGACCGCCCAGGCGCGGCCGGCCCTCCAGCAGGGTGACGCGCACGCCGGCGTCGGCGAGCGCGAGCGCGGCGGTCACTCCGGCGAGCCCGCCGCCGGCCACGACGGCGTGCCGCCCGGGCGGGGTGGTGCGGTGCGTCCGCGGGGCGCCGGCGGGTGGTTCCGCCGGGCGTGTGCCGTCCGTCATCGTGCGCCCTCCCCCGTGCGTCCGCCGCGGTGAGCGGGTGTTCCGCGGCCGGCCGTCGCCGTCAGGGACGCCCCCGGGCGGCGGAGGGTTGCGTGCCGTTTCCCGTCGGCCGGGTCGCCGTCGACCAGCGGGCCCATCAGGCACGCCTCCTGACGGTCCGCCGGGTGACGTGCCGGGCGTCGAGGCCGGACAGTCCGCGTACCGCGACATAGGCCTTCTCGCGTCCGGGCAGCGAGACGCGGCCGCGCAGCACGGCCTCGGGGTCGCGCTCGATGCGGTCGAGCAGCCGGCGGTAGATGCCGGCCATGGCGGCGACGCACGCGCCGCTGCGCCGGTCGAGCAGGGGAAGCAGCCGGTAGCCCTCGGCGAACAGGGCCCGGGCTCTGCGCACCTCGAAGTGGACCAGTCCGGCGAAGTCGGAGCCCTCCGGCGGGAGCGGTCCGTGGAATCCGGCCGAGCAGCCGAACTTGGCGAGGTCGTCGGCGGGCAGGTAGGTGCGGCCGCCCTCGGCGTCCTCCCGTACGTCGCGGAGGATGTTCGTCAGCTGGAGCGCGAGGCCCAGCGTGTCGGCGTACTCGGGGGCGCGTTCGGCGCCGCGCGCGCCGTCCTCGGTGCCGAACACGCCGAGCGAGAGCCGTCCGATGGCCCCGGCCACGCAGCGGCAGTAGACCTTCAGGTCGTCCCAGGTCTCGTAGGTCTCGCCGCGCACGTCCATCAGCACGCCGTCGATGAGCTCGTCCAGGCCGCCGAGGGGGATCGGGAAGGTGCGGGCGGCGTGGGCGAGGGCCACCGCCACGGGGTCGGTGTCGTCGTCCTCGACCGCGCCCTCGCGGATCCGGCCGAGCAGGGCCCGGGTGTCCCGGAGCCGGGCCGTCTTCGCCCCGTCGTCCAGCGCGCCGTCCCCGATGTCGTCGACCCGCCGGGAGAACGCGTACAGCGCCGACATCGCGCGGCGCTTGGGCGTCGGCAGCAGCCGGATGCCGTAGGCGAAGTTGCGTGCCTGCTGCCCGGTGACGGCCTCGCAGTAGCTGTAGGCGGCGAGTACCGGTGCGGACACGTGCTCCTCGAACTCCACGGCCCGGATCACCCCTCTCCTCGCAGAATCACGCCCACCTCACGCAGCAACTGCGCCTTGCCGGGCTTCGGCGGGCCGGGAAGTACGTCGTAGTCGGCGGCGGCGATCGCGGCGATCGCCGCCCTTCCCCCCGCCACGAACCCCGCGAGCAGCAGCTTCAGCCTGCCGTGGACGCTACCCACCAGAGGGGCGCCTTCATTCAGCAGAAGGCGGGCGCGTTCCGCTTCGTACGCGACCAGTGCGCGCACCGCCGCGCCCGCGGCGGGCGCGGCGAGATCCGCCTCCTGGACGTGAAAGCGTTTCATGTCCTGGGCGGGCAGGTAGACGCGGTCGCGCCGGAGGTCCTCGGCGACGTCCTGGAGGTGCTCGACGATCTGCAGCGCGGTGCAGACCGCGTCGGAGCGGCGGACCCGCTCGGGGGTGGAGGTGCCGGTGACGGCGAGGACGAGGCGGCCCACGGGATTGGCGGACAGTTCGCAGTAGGCGACGAGGTCCTCGTAGGTCTCGTAGCGGGTGACGAGCTGGTCCTGGCGGTTGGCCGCGATCAGGCCGAGGAACGGACCGGGGGTCAGGCCGCGGCGGCGGACGGCCGGCTGCAGGCGGCGCAGCAGCGGGTGGCGCGGGGTGCCGTCGAAGACCCGGCGCAGATCGGCCTCGAAGGCGTCCAGCAGGGCCAGGCGGTCCTCGGCGTCGGCGTCCGGCACGCCGAGCAGCCGGGCGTCCTCGCCGCCGGGGGCGAGGTCGCCGTCGCCGATGTCGTCGACCAGACGGGCGAACCCGTAGACGGCCATGAGGTCCTCGCGCCAGGCGCGGGGCAGGAAGAACGGTGCCACGGGGAAGTTCTCGCCCGCGGCCTTGTCCAGGGTGGCGCGTTCCGGATCGCGCTCCGCTGTGGCCGGGGTCATCGTCCGCTGCCCGGGGCGGGGACGGCACATGCTGCGTTGAGCTGGGGAGTTTCCGTAGCCATTGCCGTCACATCTCCCGTTCTACACTGCCGACCGGATACACACTATTTCGGACACGCCGCCCGGCTGTCCGCGCGGTCGCGCGGGCAGAGGGTGTCGCGCATTATCTCCCCACTTGCCGCTTTCCGGGACCGGTACAGCTTACGTTGTACAACGCACCGTGCCGCGCGGGGGTGTCCTGCACATCACAACAACACACCGATTGGTGTCAAGATTCCTATGCGCGAGGGGAGTTGACCTTTCCTTTGCAGACGCGGGCCCCGCCGGAAACAGTTCCGGCGGGGCCTGGTGCCGCGCGGGTCACTTGCCCGTGAACTTCTCGTACTCCTTGAGCACCTCTTCGGTGGGCCCGTCCATGCGCAGTTCCCCGCGCTCCAGCCACAGCACCCGGTCGCAGGTGTCCCGGATCGACTTGTTGTTGTGGCTGACCAGGAAGACCGTGCCGGCCTCCTTGCGCAGCTCCCGGATGCGCTCCTCGGAACGCTTCTGGAACGCGCGGTCACCCGTGGCCAGCGCCTCGTCGATCATGAGGACGTCGTGGTCCTTGGCGGCGGCGATGGAGAAGCGCAGCCGGGCGGCCATGCCGGAGGAGTAGGTGCGCATCGGCAGCGTGATGAAGTCGCCCTTCTCGTTGATCCCGGAGAAGTCGACGATGTCCTGGTAGCGCGCCTTGATCTCCTCGCGGGACATGCCCATCGCCAGGCCGCCGAGGATGACGTTGCGCTCACCGGTCAGGTCGTTCATCAGCGCCGCGTTGACGCCCAGCAGCGAGGGCTGGCCGTCGGTGTAGACCTTGCCCTTCTCGGCGGGCAGCAGGCCGGCGATGGCCCGCAGCAGGGTGGACTTGCCGGAGCCGTTGGAGCCGATCAGGCCGATGGCCTCGCCCCGGTAGGCGATGAAGGACACGCCCCGCACCGCGTGCACCTTGCGCACGCCCCGCTTGGCGTCGTCCTTGCCGCGCCCGAGGATGCGGCTCAGGGCGGCGGTGGCGCTGCCCTTGCCGGACCTGGCGCCGTTGACCCGGTAGACGATGTGCAGCTCGTCGGCGATGACGGTGGGGATCCGCTCCCCGGCGCGCGCGGCGCGCTGTGCGGCGCTCTGCTCAGCCACGGCCGTACCTCTCCTCCGCCTTCCAGAAGTACACGAAGCCGCCGGCGAAGGCGGCCACGGCCCAGAACAGGGCGAGCGCCCACACGTGCGGCGGCAGGTGCGAGGCGCCGTAGCCGTCGATCAGCGCGAAGCGGACCAGGTCCATGTAGACCGCGGCGGGGTTGGCCTGCATCAGCCGGGTGAACCACTCCGGCTTGCCGGCCAGCATGGCGTCGATGGAGAACATCACGCCCGAGGCGTACATCCAGGTGCGCATGATGAACGGCATCAGCTGGGCGAGGTCCGGGGTCTTGGCGCCCATCCGGGCCAGGATCAGCGCCAGCCCGGTGTTGAACATGAACTGCAGGGCCAGCGCCGGCACGGTCAGCAGCCACGACAGGCTCGGGTAGCTGCCGAAGCCGACGGTGACGACGAACACCACGATCATCGAGAACAGCAGCTGCTGGAGCTGCTGCAGTGCGAACGAGATCGGCAGCGAGGCCCGCGGGAAGTGCAGCGCGCGCACCAGGCCCAGGTTGCCGGAGATCGCGCGCACCCCCGCCATCACCGAGCTCTGGGTGAAGGTGAACACGAACACGCCGGTCACCAGGAACGGGATGTAGGTCTCGCGGTCCAGGCCCCGGCCGGCATGGAGGATCACACCGAAGATGAAGTAGTACACGGCCGCGTTGAGCAGCGGGGTCGCCACCTGCCACAGCTGGCCCAGCTTGGCCTGGCTGTACTGGGCGGTCAGCTTCGCCTGGGAGAAGGCGAGGATGAAGTGCCGGCGGCCCCAGAGCCGGCGGACGTACTCCCGGAGCGAAGGCCGGGCGCCGCTGACGGACAGCCCGTACTTCGCGGCGAGCGCGGCCGCGGTGAGGCCCTCGTCGGGCGACGGGGCCGCCCCGAGGGCGACGCCGCCGTCATGCGTTGTCTCACTCACAAGTGGATACTTTCGTCTACTGGATGCGCATCCTGGGCGGATGTACGGGCCTGGCGCGGGCACGGGCCGGGTGGCGGCCGGTGCCCCCAGGGAACGAGCTTGTCAGATGACCGGTGGCCGGCCCAGTCGGGTGAGCCGCCACACAGTACGCCACTTCATGGGCCGGCGGGGACCGCACGGGGTGGTCCACCCCTCCTTGAAGCCGCCGAACCACGCCTTGAGGGCCGGGCGCGAGGGGCGGCGGGCCAGGGTGAGCAGCATCCACACCCCGAGGTAGACCGGGACCAGGAGCGCCGGGAGGTTGCGGCGGGCCAGCCAGACCCGGTTGCGGGCGACCATGCGGTGGTAGACCGCGTGGCGGGAGGGCGCGGTCGCCGGGTGGTACAGCACCATGTCGGACCGGTAGTCGATCATCCAGCCCGCGTCGAGGGCCCGCCATGCCAGGTCGGTTTCCTCGTGCGCGTAGAAGAATGCGTCCGGCAGCCCGCCCACTTCCGCGAACACCTTGGTGCGCACGGCGTTGGCGCCGCCGAGGAAGGTGGTGACGCGGGAGGAGCGCATCGGGTCGGAGGCGCGCAGCCGGGGCACGTGGCGGCGCTGGGTGGTGCCGGTCTCCGGGTCGGCGATGCGGAAGCTGATGATGCCGAGCCGGTCGTCGTCCGCGAAGGCCCGGCGGCACAGCTCGGCGGTGTCCTGGCGGGCGAGCAGTCCGTCGTCGTCGAGGAAGAGCAGGACGTCCACGTCCCGCCCGGCCGGGCCGAAGGCCTCGATGCCCACGTTGCGGCCGCCGGGGATGCCGAGGTTCTCGGGCAGCTCGACGGTCCGCACGCCCTCGGGGACGTCCGGGACGGGAGAGCCGTTGCCGACGACGACGACCTCGACCCGGTCGCCGTCCTGCTTGGCGACCGAGTCGAGGAGGGCCCGCAGCTCGTCGGGGCGGTTGCCCATGGTGATGACGACCGCGCCGACCTTCAGGGAAGACGTCACGGCACTCACCTGAGCCTGCTGGAGGCGAGGATCGACACCAGGTGCAGCAGCGTCTGCAGCAGCGCGATGCCGGCCAGGACCGCGGTGCCCAGCCGGGTGAAGAACAGGTCGCCCCGCACCTGGTCCGCGATCGCCAGGACCAGGATCAGCAGGGAGGCCTCGATGCCGAGGATCAGCCGGTGGAACTTCAGCGCGGCGGCGGCCCGGCGGGCCAGCGCCATGCCGGAGGAACGCGGCTCGGCGGCGGCCTCCCGCACCGGCGGCAGGCCGCCCTGGTGGCGGGCGACGCCGACGAGGTCGGTCTCGGCCTTGATCAGGATCGCGCCGAGGGCGGCCAGCGTGCCGAGGAAGGCCCACAGCCAGTCGACGCGCCCGGGGCCCCACAGGTCGGCGGCGCGCAGGCCGAGGCCGACGAGGACGGCCGCGTCGGTCAGGTAGGCGCCGACCCGGTCCATGTAGACCCCGCCGAGCGAGAACTGCCGCTTCCAGCGGGCGACCTCGCCGTCGACGCAGTCCAGCAGCAGGTACAGCTGGACCATCACCACGCCGAGCACGGCCCCCCAGATCCCCGGCACCAGCAGGGCCGGGGCGGCCAGGACGCCGAACAGGGTCATCAGGTAGGTGAGCTGGTTGGGCGTGATCCTGGTCCCCACCAGGTACCGGTCGATCCGCAGGGACACCTCGCGCATGTAGAGGCGTCCCGCCCAGTGCTCGCCGCTGCGCCGGTCCTTGACCCCCGCGGGGTGGACGACCGGCCTGAGTTCAGCTACCGATGGCCTTGACATAGTCGGCGTAGGAGTCCTTGATCTGGTCGGTCTTGAGGTCGAGGTGTTCGAGGATCGTGTAGCGGCCGGGCCGGGTCTCCGGGGCGAACTTCACGGCCCGGACGAACTCGTCCACCGTGAAGCCGATCTCCTCCGGCAGCACCGGCAGCCCGTGCCGACGCAGCACCTCGGCCATGAAGGCCGCCTCCTCGCGGGCTCCGCGCAGGTGCATCGCGAAGGCCGCGCCCAGCCCGCACTGCTCGCCGTGGCTCGCGGCGCGCTTGGGGAAGAGCAGGTCGAAGGCGTGGTTGATCTCGTGGCAGGAGCCGGAGGCGGGACGCGAGTCGCCCGAGATGGACATCGCCACACCGGTGAGGACCAGCGCCTCCGCCAGCACCTGCAGGAAACCGTTGTCGCCGATGCCGCGGGGGTGCCGGAGCACCGCCTCGCCGGCCTGCCGCGCCATGGCGGCGGCCAGACCGTCGATCTTCTCGCCGTTGACGCGGTTGGCGAGCTCCCAGTCGGCGATGGCGTTGATGTTGGAGATCGCGTCGCCGATGCCGGCCCGGACGTAGCGGGCGGGGGCCTCGCGGATCACGTCCAGGTCGATGACGACGGCGATCGGGTTCGGCACGCCGTACGAGCCGCGGCCCGCGTCGTTGTCGAGGGTGGCCACCGGGGAGCACAGGCCGTCGTGCGCGAGGTTCGTCGGCACGGCGACCAGGGGCAGGCCGACGCGCGCCGCGGCGAACTTCGCACAGTCGATGATCTTGCCGCCGCCCAGGCCCACGACCGCGTCGTAGTGGCCGGACTTCATCTCGCCGGCCAGGCGGATGGCGTCGTCGAGGGTGCCGCCGCCCACCTCGTACCAGGTGGCGCCCGGCAGCGTGGGGGCGACCCGCTCGCGCAGCCGCGCCCCGGAGCCGTTGCTGACCGCGACGGCGAGCCGGCCCGAGTGCGAGATGCGCTCGTCGGCGAGCACGCCCGCCAGGTCGTCGAGGGCACCCGGGCGGATGTCCACGACGACCGGCGAGGGGATCAGCCGGGTCAGTACTGGCACGCGATCTCCCGGCCCTTGGCGAGGTCGTCGTGGTTGTCGATCTCGACCCAGCGGACGTCGCCGATCGGGGCCACGTCGACCTGGAAGCCGCGGTTGACCAGCTCCTGGTAGCCGTCCTCGTAGTACAGCTGCGGGTCCCGCTCGAAGGTGGCCTTCAGCGCGTCCGCCAGCTCCCCGGCCGCCTCGCCCTCGATGAGGGTGACGCCGATGTACTCGCCGGTCGCCTCGGCCGGGTCCATGAGCTTGGTGATCCGCCGCACGCCCTTGTCCGGGTCGGCGACGACCTTCATCTCCTCGTCGGCGAGCTTCTTCACCGTGTCCAGGGCGAGGATGATCCTCTTGCCGTCGCCGCGGGCGGCCAGCAGCGTCTTCTCGACGGAGACCGGGTGGACCGTGTCGCCGTTGGCGAGTATCACGCCGTCCTTCAGCGCGTCCCGGCCGCACCACAGGGAGTAGGCGTTGTTCCACTCCTCGGCCTTGTCGTTGTCGATCAGGGTGATCTTCAGGCCGTACTTCTGCTCCAGGGCGGCCTTGCGCTCGTAGACGGCCTCCTTGCGGTAGCCGACGATGACCGCGGCCTCGGTCAGGCCGACCTCGGCGAAGTTTCCGAGCGTGAGGTCCAGGACCGTGAGGCTGTCCTCCGCACCCTCGGGCCCCACCGGCACCAGCGCCTTGGGCAGGGTGTCGGTGTAGGGGCGCAGACGCCGTCCGGCGCCGGCCGCCAGCACGAGGCCGATCATGCGGGTTCTCCTTCGTCGTGTACGGCGGGTGCGCCTCTCAGGTGAGAGGACACCCAGAAGCGGATGCTCTCGGCGAGCACCACCAGGGCGACGGCCACGGCGACAGCCGTGAGCGCGACCCCGAAGTCAGCGGCGGTGAGCAGGGCGGCCAGCACGGTGACGAGCAGCGTCCGCCCTTCCTGCCCCCCGATGGCGCGCACCAGCCAGGCCGGCGGCGCTCCGGCGTCGCCGCGGATGCGGTACACCGTGTCGTAGTGATGGTAGGCGACGGCGGCCACCAGTCCGAAAGCCGCCGGCAGCACTCCGTTCGCCTCCGCGCGGGCCGCGAGGGCCAGGACGGTGCCGTACTCGGCGGCCCGGAACAGCGGCGGGACCAGCCAGTCGAGCGGGCCCTTGAGCGGGCGGGCGACGGCGAGGGCCGAGGTGAGCAGGTAGCACAGGGCGCCGAGCACGGGCCACGGGCCGCCGAAGCCGGTCAGGGCCGAGGCGGCGACGACGGCGGCGCCGCCGAGCAGGGCGAGGGCGGGGGCGGCCGCGCCGGGCAGCCGCCGTGCGGCGCCGCCCAGCCGGCCGGCCAGGGCCTGCGCGAGCGGCCCGCTGTCGGCGAGGTCCGCCAGCGCCCGGGCCGCCCGGTCGGTGCGCCTGGCCCGGCGGGTCACCGAGCGCAGCACCCGGCCCGCCGTGGTGTACGTCGCCGCGAAGGCGCAGCCGGCGAGCAGGGCGTAGAAGGTGATGCGGGGGGTCGTGACCGCGGTGAGGACGGCGATCATCGCCCAGCGCTCGCCGATGGGCAGGACGATCATCCGGCGCACCCAGACCGTCCAGCCGACGCTGTCGAGCCGGTCGGAGAGGGCGGCGGTGGGGCTGGTGTTGGCGGTGGCGTCGTGGTTGGCCTCGTTGAAGGCGAAGTCGACCACGTGCCGGCAGGTCTGCAGGACCATCGCGGCCAGCGCGAGGGCCCATACGTCGTCGCCGCCGCGGGCGGCGCCGAGGGCGAGGCCGGCGTAGTAGGCGTACTCCTTGGCGCGGTCGAAGGTGGCGTCCAGCCAGGCGCCGAGGGTGGAGTACTGCAGCGAGTAGCGGGCGAGCTGTCCGTCGGTGCAGTCGAGGACGAACGAGGCGATCAGGAGCACGCCGGCGGCGACGAAGCCGCCGCGGGTGCCGGTGGCGGCGCAGCCGGCCGCCGTCAGCGCGGTGAGCAGCGAGGCGGTGGTGACCTGGTTCGGGGTCAGGCCGCGGCGGGCGCACCAGCGGGCGAGGTAGCGCGAGTACGGGCTGATGAAGAAGGTGGTGAAGAAGCCGTCGCGGGCCTTGACGGCCGACTTCAGGCGGACGGCCTCGTCGTCCACGGCGGCGACCGCCTGCCGGGCCTCGTTGCGGGCCTGGGGGTCGTCGGGGACGGTGGCCACCAGGGTGCCCAGTTCGGGGCGGTGCACGTCGGCGCCGTCGGCGTCGAGGGCGGCCGCGACGCGGTCGGCGAGGCCGTCGACGGCGGTGCGGGTGCCGCCCGGCCCGCCGGTGCCCGGGTGGGCCGCAGGGGTGCCGCCGGCGGAGTTCTCGCGGGCCAGCGCCCGGGTCAGGGCCTGGCGGCCGTCCGGCCGGGCGGTGACGGCGCCGGGGACGGCGGCGAGCGTGAAGCGGGGGTCGGTCAGGCCCAGGCGCAGGGCGTGCGGGTGGCCGACGAACCGGGTGTCGACGAGGGCGACCCGGCGGTCGGCGGGCACCTGGGCGAGGAGGGTCTCGGCGTCGGAGGCGTCATGGGCGACCCGCACGTCGAAGCCGAGGGACCGCAGGTCGTCCTCGAGCGACGATCCGGGGACCGGCTGGCCGGTGAGGATGGCGGTCGGCAACCGAACTCACTCCCTGGGGCCCGACGCGTCCGCGCCGGTCGTGTGCATGATGGGTGCGCCGCCTGCGCGGGGCACCTGTGCGGCATGTCGGCAGAGGCTATCCGATGCCCGGAAGCCCGCGTTCACCGCCCGTTCACTGGTCGCTCAACGGTCGGTCGACGCGGTCCGCTCCAGCCTTCGCCGCAGCTCATCATGGGTGATGCCCGGCCCGGGCCACAAACTCCGTACCAGACCGGACATTCCCCGCATACGGGGACTGTGGGGGGACTGGGGCCGAGGGCCGGGGAGCGTGCCGAGGGCCGGGGGCCGTACCGGGGGCCGTACCGGGCCCGAGGCTCGGGGCTGGAGCCTGAGGACCGAGGCTTGGGGGCCGGGGCTGGGGCCCGGGGGCCGGGGGCCGCTGGGGCCCAAGGCGTGCGAGGCGGCCAGGAGGGTGCGAGCGCGCTGGCACGGGAGGCTGGCCGGACGGGGACGGGCGGGTGCGGGTGCGGAGGCGCGGCCCGAACAAGCGCGGACAGGAGACACGACCGGCACAAGCGCAGGCGCGGAACGCGGGCCGAACAGGCGCGGGCACGGAGGCGCAGCCCGAACCAGCGCGGGCGTGGAACGCAGCCCGGACGGGTTCGGGCGGTGGTGTCCGGGGGCGCGGGGGCCTCGGGGCAGGCCGGCGCCGCCCGGGGCGGGCGGGTGCGGCGCGCGGGGCGGTCGCGCCGGGCGCCGCGCGGGGGCGGGGTTCGGGCATAGGGTGGACGACCATGACGTGGCTGATCACCGGCGGGGCCGGATACATCGGGGCGCATGTGGCGCGGGTCATGCGGGGAGCCGGGGAGGCGGTGGTCGCGCTCGACGACCTGTCGGCCGGGCACGCCGAGCGGCTGGACGCGGACGTGCCGCTGGTGCGGGGGTCGTCGCTGGACCGTGACCTGCTCAAGCGGGTGTTCGCGGAGCACGCGGTGACGGGTGTGGTGCATCTGGCCGCCCGCAAGCAGGTCGCCGAGTCCGTGGCCCAGCCCGCCCGCTACTACCAGGAGAACGTGGGCGGTCTGGCGACCCTGCTGGACGCGGTGGCCGAGGCCGGCGTCCGGCGGTTCCTGTTCTCCTCCTCCGCCGCCGTCTACGGCAACCCGGACGTGGACCTCATCACCGAGGACACCCCGTGCGCTCCGGTGAACCCCTACGGCGAGACCAAGCTCGCCGGGGAGTGGCTGGTCCGCGCCGCGGGAGAGGCGCACGGCATCTCCACGGTGTGCCTGCGCTACTTCAACGTGGCGGGCGCGGCGGCACCGGAGCTGTCCGACACCGGCGTCTTCAACATCGTCCCGATGATCTTCGACCGGCTCAGCCGGGGCGAGGCCCCGCGGATCTTCGGCGACGACTATCCGACCCCGGACGGCACCTGTGTGCGCGACTACATCCATGTCGCCGATCTCGCCGAGGCCCATCTGGCGGCGGCCCGCCGGCTGACCGAGGCGGGGGGTGGCGGCGACCTGACCGTGAACATCGGGCGCGGCGAGGGGGTGTCGGTGCGGGAGCTGATCGACGTCGTCGGCGAGGTCACCGGTGACCGCCGGCCCCCGGTCGTCGAGGCGCGCCGGCCCGGCGACGCGCCGCGCGCCGTCGCCTCGGCGGAGCGGGCCGCGGCGGAGCTGGGCTGGCGGGCCCGGCGCGGGGTGTCCGAGATGGTCTCCTCGGCCTGGCGCGGCTGGCAGCGGCACCACGGCGGCCACACCGTCGCCGCCCCCTGACCTGCGGCTGGTTTACGCAGGTCAGAGCACATGACAACGGTGTTCAATGCCGCGTTGCCCGATGCCCCTGGGCCATAGTTGACTGTGGTGCCGGTCGGAACCAAGGAGGGCGGTCGGTCACATGGGTGCCGGTCACGATCACGGGCACGCGCACGGTTTCGCGGCCGGCGGTACGGCGGCGGGCGCCCATCGCGGCACGCTGCGCGTCACCCTGGCGATCACGCTCGGCGTGATGCTGGTGGAGGTCGCCGGAGGGCTGCTCGCGGACTCGCTCGCGCTGGTCGCGGACGCCGCCCACATGGCGACCGACGCCCTCGGGCTCGGCATGGCGCTGCTCGCCATCCGCTTCGCCGACCGCCCGCCGAGCGGCAACCGCACCTTCGGCCTGGCCCGGGCGGAGATCCTCGCCGCGCTCGCCAACTGCCTGCTGCTGCTGGTGGTGGGCGGCTACGTGCTCTTCGAGGCGATCGAGCGCTTCCTGACCCCGGCCGACACCCGCGGCGGACTGATGATCGCGTTCGGTCTGGTCGGCCTCGTCGCGAACTCGGTGTCCCTGACGCTGCTGATGCGCGGGCAGAAGGAGAGCCTGAACGTGCGCGGCGCCTTCCTGGAGGTGGCGGCGGACGCGCTCGGCTCGCTGGCGGTCATGGTCTCGGCGGCCGTCATCCTGCTCACCGGGTGGCAGGCCGCCGACCCGGTCGCCTCCCTGCTCATCAGTGTGATGATCGTGCCGCGCACGGTGCGACTGCTGCGCGAGACCCTCGACGTCCTGCTGGAGTCCGCCCCGAAGAACGTCGACATGGCCGAGGTACGGGCGCACATCCTGGCGTTGGACGGCGTGGAGGACGTGCACGACCTGCACGCCTGGACGATCACCTCCGGTCTCCCGGTGCTCTCCGCCCATGTGGTCGTCAGCTCCGACGTGCTCAGCGCCATCGGCCACGAGAAGCTGCTGCACGAGCTCCAGGGCTGCCTCGGCCACCACTTCGACGTGGAGCACTGCACCTTCCAGCTGGAGCCGACCGGCCACGCCGCGCACGAGTCCGGCCTCTGCCACTGACGCCCGGCCGCCGGGTTCCCCGCGCCACTGGGTCCCCCGCGCCACCGGGTCGCCCGCCACCGGGTCGCCCGCGCCACCGGGTCGCCCGCGCCACCGGGTCGCCCGCGCCACCGGGTCGCCCGCGCCACCGGGTCGCCCGCGCCGCCGGGCGCCCGCGGCACCGGACCGCGGCGGGCCCCGCGGTACGCCGCCGGGTCCCCTCCGGGACGGTTCCGGTGCGGGCCGGTTGGGCACGATCAACCGGGCGGGGGAGCGCTCCCCGGCGCGGCCGGCGCGGCGGCGGGAGTGACATGCGGAGTGCCGGGAAGTGCCGGGAGTGCCGGTTTCGTGCGGCAGACTTGGGACTCGAGGACCGATGCGAAGGATGGGTATGCCGACCACACCTGCCACCGCGACGCACAGTTCGTCGAACGGCACCGCGGACGCGATTCTGCTGGAACTCGTCGACGAGGACGGCGTGACGATCGGCACCGCGGAGAAGCTCGCCGCCCATCAGCCGCCGGGGCGGCTGCACCGCGCCTTCTCGGTGTTCCTCTTCGACGACCGCGGCCGGCTGCTGCTGCAGCAGCGGGCGCTCGGCAAGTACCACTCCCCCGGTGTGTGGTCCAACACCTGCTGCGGCCACCCCTACCCCGGCGAGTCGCCCTTCGCGGCGGCGGCCCGGCGCACCTACGAGGAGCTCGGCGTCTCCCCGGCGCTGCTCGGCGAGGCGGGCACCGTCCGCTACAACCACCCCGACCCGGCCTCGGGCCTGGTGGAGCAGGAGTACAACCACCTCTTCGTGGGACTGGTGCAGGCCCCGCTGCGGCCGGACGCGGACGAGGTCGGCGACACGGCGTTCGTGACGGCGGCGGAGCTGGCGCGGCGGCACGCCGAGGACACCTTCTCCTCCTGGTTCCCGACCGTCCTGGACGCCGCCCGCCCCGCGATCCGGGAACTGACGGGGGCGTCCGCCGGCTGGTGACCCCTGGCCGGTGACCGCCGGCGGGTGGCCGCCGGTTGGTGACCGCGGGCCGGTGACCGCTAGCGCACGGGCTTGAGCGGCAGGGCGGCCCAGATCACCTTGCCGCCGCTCGAGGTGTGCTCGACGTCGCAGACCCCGCCGGCCTCCCGGGCGACCTCGCGGACCAGCAGCAGCCCGCGTCCGCCGGTCCGCCCGTGGTCCGCCTCCAGGGCCGTGGGGCGGTAGGGATGGTTGTCCTCCACCGACACCCGCACCCACTCCGCCCCGACGGCGACCTCCACGGCGAGCATCGGGGACAGCAGCGCGGCGTGCCGCACGGCGTTGGTGACCAGCTCGGAGACGATCAGCAGCAGTCCGTGGACCAGGTCCTGGGAGACCGGGACGCCCTGGCGCAGCAGCAGGTCCCGTACGGCGTGCCGGGCCTGGGGCACGGAGGCGTCGACGGCGGGTGCGGTGAACCTCCAGACGCCCTCGTAGGGCAGCGGAGCGGGCGGTCCGGCCACCAGGGGTGTCCCCGCGCCGCCTTCGGGGCGCGGGTCGGGCCCACGCCCGTGGTCGTCCATCGCCGGATCGCCACCCTCACGCTCGATTGTCACCACACGTCGAGTGTTGGTAACGCACCACCGCACCCCCCACGACTGCACACAAGTCAGCTGGTTTCGAGCGAGTCCGCACCATGTGAGACCGATCCCGCCCACGATCCGACCGTTCCCGTCCGGTCCGTGCCGACTTTGCGAACTATTCGGTTTGTACGGTCCAGCCTCCCGCGGGCGTGCCGCCAGGACGCCACGCCGCCGCCCGCGCCGTCCGCCTGGGCGGATAGCATCCCGCCCATGGAGCCGCAGCTGCTGCACGACGTCACCGACGCGGTCGCCACCGTCGTCGTCCACCACCCGGCCAAGCGCAACGCCATGACCGCGCGGATGTGGCGACAGCTGCCGCCGCTCCTGGCCGGCCTCGCGGCCGACCCGCGGGTGCGCGCGCTCGTGCTCACGGGCGCGGGCGGGACGTTCTGCGCCGGGGCCGACATCTCCACGCTGCGCGGATCGTCGCAGGAGGCGCAGCACCTCGCGGTGCGTGCCGAGGAGGCGCTCGCCGCCTTCCCCAAGCCCACGCTCGCCGCGGTGCGCGGGCACTGCGTGGGCGGCGGCGCCCAGCTCGCGGCGGCCTGCGATCTGCGCTTCGCCGAGGCGGGGGCGCTGTTCGGGGTGACGCCCGCCAAGCTCGGCATCGTCTACCCGGCCTCCTCCACCCGGCGGCTGGTGTCCCTGGTGGGCCCGGCGACCGCCAAGTACCTGCTGTTCTCCGGCGAGCTGATCGACACCGAGCGGGCGCTGCGCACGGGCCTGGTCGACGAGGTGCTGCCCGAGGGGGAACTGGGCAAGCGCGTCGCGGAGTTCACCCGCGTCCTGGTGTCCCGCTCGCAGCTGACGCAGGCCGCGGCGAAGGAGTTCGCGGGCGGCCGCGCGGACCGGGAGGCGCACTGGGCCGAGCAGGCCCGCGGCAGCGGCGACACCCAGGAGGGCGTCACCGCGTTCCTGGAGCGCAGACCGCCCCGGTTCACCTGGACCGTGCCCGCCACGGGCTGACCCGGCCCCTGGCCCCTTCCTGGCGTACGGGGCCACGACTTCCTGGCGCACGGGGCCACGACACGCACTCGGCACGTCCGTGCCGCCCTGATCCCCGGTTGTCGGTGCCGCCTGCCACAATTGCGGCGCAACCCGAAGTGGCAAAGGCGGTACGGGAACGTGACGACACCCCTCACAGGGTCCATCGAAGGCAGGATCGCCGAGGAGCTCGGCGTACGGGAGCGGCAGGTCAAGGCCGCCGTCGAGCTGCTCGACGGCGGTTCGACGGTGCCCTTCATCGCCCGCTACCGCAAGGAAGCGACCGAGATGCTCGACGACGCGCAGCTGCGCACGATCGAGGAGCGGCTGCGCTACCTGCGGGAGCTGGAGGAGCGGCGGACGGCCATCCTGGAGTCGGTGCGCGAGCAGGGCAAGCTCACCGCCGAACTGGAGGCGCGGATCCGCGGCGCCGAGACCAAGGCGCGGCTGGAGGACGTCTACCTGCCCTACAAGCCCAAGCGGCGCACCAAGGCGCAGATCGCGCGGGAGGCGGGACTGGAGCCGCTGGCCGAGGGCCTGCTCGGCGACCCGTCCGTCGATCCGCTCGCCGCGGCGGAGGCCTTCGTGGACCCGGACAAGGGCGTCGCCGACGCGCAGGCCGCGCTGGACGGCGCGCGGGCGATCCTCACCGAGCGGTTCGCGGAGGACGCCGACCTGATCGGCGAGCTGCGCGAGCGCATGTGGGTGCGCGGACGGCTGGCGGCGAAGGTGCGCGAGGGCAAGGAGGAGGCGGGCGCCAAGTTCGCCGACTACTTCGACTTCGCCGAGCCGTTCACCGAGCTGCCCTCGCACCGGATCCTGGCGATGCTGCGCGGTGAGAAGGAGGAGGTCCTGGACCTCGTCCTGGAGCCGGAGGAGCCCACGGACGGCCCCTCGTCGTTCGAGGGTGTGATCGCCCACCGCTTCGGCATCGCCGACCGGGGCCGCCCGGCCGACAAGTGGCTGCGGGACACCGTCCGCTGGGCCTGGCGCACCCGCATCCTGGTGCACCTCGGCATCGACCTGCGGCTGCGGCTGCGCACCGCCGCCGAGGACGAGGCGGTGAACGTGTTCGCGGCCAACCTGCGCGACCTGCTGCTGGCCGCTCCGGCCGGCACCCGCGCGACCCTGGGCCTGGACCCCGGTTTCCGTACGGGGGTGAAGGTGGCCGTGGTCGACGCCACCGGCAAGGTCGTCGCCACCGACGTGATCCACCCGCACGTCCCGGCCAACCGGTGGGACGAGGCGCTCGCCAAGCTGGCCCGGCTGTGCGAGGAGCACGCGGTCGAGCTGATCGCGATCGGCAACGGCACGGCCTCCCGGGAGACCGACAAGCTGGCCGGTGAGCTGATCACGCGGCACCCGGAGCTGAAGCTCACCAAGGTGATGGTGTCCGAGGCGGGCGCGTCGGTGTACTCGGCGTCGAGCTACGCCTCCCAGGAGCTGCCGGACATGGACGTCTCGCTGCGCGGCGCGGTGTCCATCGCGCGCCGGCTGCAGGACCCGCTGGCCGAGCTGGTCAAGATCGACCCCAAGTCGATCGGGGTGGGGCAGTACCAGCACGACCTGTCCGAGGTGAAGCTGTCCCGCTCGCTGGACGCCGTGGTCGAGGACTGTGTGAACGGCGTGGGGGTGGACGTCAACACGGCGTCCGTGCCGCTGCTGGCGCGGGTGTCCGGCATCACCGGCGGGCTGGCGGAGAACATCGTGGCGCACCGCGACGCCAACGGGCCGTTCCGCTCCCGCGCGGAGCTGAGGAAGGTCTCCCGGCTCGGCCCGAAGGCGTACGAGCAGTGCGCGGGCTTCCTGCGGATCCGTGACGGGGAGGACCCGCTGGACTCCTCCAGCGTGCACCCCGAGGCGTATCCGGTGGTCCGGCGCATCGTGAAGACCACCGGTCAGGAGGTGGCCTCCCTGATCGGCAACACGGGCGTACTGCGCTCGCTGCGCCCGGCCGACTTCGTGGACGACACCTTCGGTCTGCCGACGGTCACCGACATCCTGAAGGAGCTGGAGAAGCCGGGGCGCGACCCGCGGCCGGCGTTCCGGACGGCCACCTTCAAGGAGGGCGTGGAGAAGATCTCCGACCTGTCCTCCGGGATGGTCCTGGAGGGCGTGGTAACGAACGTGGCGGCCTTCGGCGCGTTCGTGGACGTCGGCGTGCACCAGGACGGGCTGGTGCACGTCTCGGCGATGTCGAGGACGTTCGTCAAGGACCCGCGGGACGTGGTCAAGCCGGGCGACATCGTCAAGGTGAAGGTCCTGGACGTGGACATCCCGCGCAAGCGGATCTCACTGACGCTGCGTCTGGACGACGAGGCGGCGCCGCAGGACCGGCAGGGCGGCGGCGGTGAGCAGCGCCGGCGCGGCCGCCGTCCGCCGCAGCAGCGCCAGGGCCGCGGCGCGGGCGGCGCGGGCGGGCGCCAGGCGTCCGCACGCCAGGCTCCCGCGCCCGCGAACAGCGCGATGGCCGACGCACTGCGCCGCGCGGGTCTCCTCGACCCGAAGAACGGCCGCCGCTAGGACGGGACGTATCGCGAAAGCAGCGCCGTCCGCCCCGCTCCGCGGGCGGACGGCGCTGCTCGCGGCACGACCTGGGCCGGGAAGGCCCTGACCGCGTGTCCGGCCCCGGACCGCCCGCTCCGGGCGGTCCGGGGCCGGCCCGTTCCCGGTCCGTCCGCGGGCCGGCGGCCAAGTCCGCGGCGTGCGGGGGGCGTCGGTCCGGGCGCGGCGCCGGTCCGGGCGCGGCGCTAGCGTGGGTGCGGGCCCGGGGGCAGGGCCGAGTGGGGCCTGGGGGCCGCCCCGGAGCGGGGATTGGCCGCGGGCTCGAAGAAGCCCGGTGCCCGCCCCGTGCGCATCACTTCGTCGAGTTCCCGCCGTATGTTCATGGCCGCGTCCCGGACGCGCGCCGGCACGTCCCCACGCTCGGCGACGAGCTGGTGGTAGATGGGGGCGTCTTGGAACATGGGCAACCAGGCCTTTCCTCGGGGAACTTCGCCCTGTAGGGCAACGGTTGCCGAGTGTAGGGCCCCCGCCGGAGCGGTTCGCGCCCCGCCGCCCGACTCGTCCGGGCCGGCGGAGCGCGGGCCACCGCGCGGGGCGCGTACGCCGACGCGTCCGCCGGTGCGCGGATGCGTCCGCCGTCGGGCAACCCCCCTGCGAGGTGCGTCAGTTGGCGGGCACCCGGTGCTCGCCGTGCGGTGCCCCCAGGCCCTGTGCGGGCGCGGCCGGCCGCGTCGTGGCGGGTGGCGCTCCGGCCGTGGCGCGGGCGAACGCCGCCGCACCGCCCAGCACGGGCACCCGCGCCGAGGTGCGCGACAGGTCCAGCGTCAGGGCCGGGGCGCCGTCCCCGCCGCCCGCCGAGCTCGGCGGAGGGTCGATGAGGTCCTTGTCGGTTCCGGCCACGATCAGCGCGAGCCGGTGTCCCGCGGGGACGAGGTGGTCGGTCGCCGCCAGGTCCAGGGTGATGGTGTACGCCCTGCCGGGGGTGAGCGGGACGCCCTTGCGGTCGGAGGCGTGGTTGCCGAGGTCCGCCCAGCCGCGGCTGACGATCGTGTACCGCACGGCGGCGGTCCTGGCCTCGGTCCGCGCGAAGCACGCGCTGTCGCCCGCGGTGCTCGCGCCCCAGCAGGTGCGGTCGGTGAGCGTGGTGATGCCCTCGCCGGCGTCGGCGTAGTCGCGGACGGTGTCGGGGCCGAGGTCGACCAGGACGGCGGACAGATGCGCCGTCGAGGCGGTCGGGGTGGCGGTGACCCGGACCCGCGAGGAGCCGGCCAGCCGCAGGCCGCGGGTGAGCGGCCCGGTGAGGAAGGCGGCCTTCTCCGGGGTCGGTGTGCCGGCCCGGGCGGCCCAGTCGGTCTCGCTCAGCCTCGGGTCGTCGGTGAAGGTCTCGGTCCCGTGGGCCCTGCGCAGGGCGAGGGTGCCGACGCCCGCCCGGGCGCCCGGGGCCGGCCGCAGGGTGGCGGTCCCGGTGCCGCGCGGCGGCCACACCGGGGAGGTGACCCACCTGTCGGGGTGGCGTTCGACGTCGGCCATGGGCTCGCGGTCCACGCCGTTGTCGTAGCCGAGGAGTTCGTGGTCGAACCAGCGGTGCAGGGTGTCGACCCAGGCGGCCCGGCGGAAGTCGAAGGGGTCGACGTGTCCGGTCTGGGAGAGCCAGATCTTGCGCTTCACCCCGTGCCGGGCCAGGGCGTCCCACCACTGGCCGAGGTGCTTGGTGCGGACGTTGAGGTCCTGCATGCCGTGCACCAGGAAGACGCTGGCGCGCACCCTACCCGCGTCCTTGACGTAGTCGCGGGCGGTCCACAGCCCGGTCCAGTCGCCGGTGCGCGGGGCCCCCTCGGCGAGGCGCCGCAGGACGGCGGCGCACCGCGCCCGCGCCTCGGGGCTCTCCACATAGCCGGCGAGCCAGTCGGGCCCGGAGTCGTACAGCGGGGCGCCCTTGGCGAAGTAGTAGTCGTACCAGGAGGAGATGGCGCTGATCGGCACGACGGTCCGCAGGCCCTTCACTCCGGTGGCGGCCACGCCGTTGGCGATGGTGCCGTCCCAGCTCTTGCCGATCATCCCGGTCCTGCCGTTGGTCCAGGTCGCCTCGACGGTGGTGGAGCCGGTGCGGGTGGTGTAGGCGCGGGCGCGCCCGTTCAGCCAGTCGATCACGGCTTTCGCGGACCGGATGTCGGAGGGGCCGCCGACGTCGACGCAGCCGTCGGAGCGGCTGGTGCCGGCCAGGTCGACGCCGACGACGGCGTATCCGCGCGGGACGAAGTAATTGTCGTAGAACAGCGGCATCCGCACGACGTGGCCGTGCGCGTCGTAGGTCTTCGTCTGGCTCTCGTTGCCGCGTCCGCAGCAGGAGTAGTAGGGGCTGGCGTCCATGATCACGGGGATCTTCCGGCCCTGCCGGGCGGGTTCGCGGGGCCGGACGATGTCGGCGGCCACCCGGTCGGTGCGGCCGTCGCCGTCGCCGTCGAGGCCGGTGTCCACCCAGACGGCCTCGCGGACGGCGCCGGCGTAGGAGTAGACGGGGCGGCTCTCCCGCGGGGTCCGGCCGTCGCCTGCGGTGCCGTGGGCCGCGGCCGGGGTGCCGTGGGCCGCGGCCGGGGTGCCATGGGCCTCGGCCGGGGTCAGGAGGGCGGCCGCGAGGACGGCGGTGGCCGCCACGGTCAGCGCTCTCCGGGTCGTCGTGCGCGTGGATGTCGGCATGCGCGGGACGGTACCGGGGCCGACTGCCGTGCAGAAGAGGGACTCTGACGGACCGCCGGGGCCGGGGTGGCCGGAAAGCACCGGTGTGCCCACCGCGCTCGTGTCGGCCGAATGGCGATCGTGTGACAGGGGCGGCGATGGACACGTGCGAGGCTCCGGCGACTCAATAGTGTGCGAACGGACCACGTGTTCCTACGACTTGGAGCTGACGTGCACCGCAGAATCCTCGCGCCGGGCGCACTGGCGGCGGCCTCCCTCCTGCTGGCGATCCCGGCATCGGCCGCGAGCCACTCCCCCGGCGCGCCGGGCATCGGCGACCCCTACTACCCCGACTACGGCAACGGCGGCTACGACGTCTCCCACTACGACCTGCGGCTGACCTACCGGCCCGCGACCGACGAGCTCGAGGGCACGGCCACGATCTCCGCGCGCACCACGCAGGACCTGGCCTTCTTCGACCTGGACTTCCTGCTGGACGTGAGCGAGGTGCGGGTCAACGGCGCCAGGGCGGCCTTCGCCTCCTCGGGGCAGCACGAGCTGGTGGTCACCCCGAGGGCCCCGCTGGCCAAGGGCACACCGGTCACGGTGGTGGTCCGCTACCGCGGGGTGCCGTCCGCCAAGAGCGCGTACGGCTTCACCACCTGGCACCGCACGCCGGACGGCGCGGTCGCGGCGGACGAGCCGGAGGCGGCCTGGTGGTGGTTCCCCAGCAACGACCATCCGAGCGACAAGGCGACCTACGACGTCTCGGTCGCCGTCCCGGACGGCACCCAGGCCATCTCCAACGGCACCCTGCAGTCGGCCGTCTCGAAGCTGGGCTGGACCCGCTACAACTGGCGGGAGAACAAGCCCCAGGCGACCTATCTGGCCACGCTCGCGCTCGGCAAGTTCGACATCACCAGGGGCACCTCGGAGGGCGGCGTCCCCGTCCTGAACGCCTACAGCACCGCTCTCGGCGACAACGACGGGGCGGCACGGGCGAGCGTGGAGCGCACCGGGGAGATCGTGGACTGGCTGAGCGGCCGGTTCGGGCCGTATCCGTTCAGCTCGGCCGGCGGCTACGTGCCCAACACCACCACCGGGTACGCGCTGGAGACGCAGACCCGCGTCTACTACAGCCCGAAGCAGTTCGCCAACGGCTCCAACACCTCGGTCGTGGTGCACGAGCTGGCCCACCAGTGGTACGGCGACAGCGTGTCCCTCAAGGGCTGGAAGGACATCTGGATCAACGAGGGCTTCGCGCGCTACGCGCAGTGGCTGTGGTCCGAGCACGAGGGCGAGGGCACCGCCCAGGAGCTGGCCGACTACGTGTACGCCTCCCACCCGGCCGACGACCCCTTCTGGACCGTCCGGCCCGGCGACCCCGGCCCTGACCACCAGTTCGACACGGCGGTCTACGACCGGGGCGCGCTCGCCCTCCAGGCCCTGCGCAACGCCGTGGGCGACAAGGCCTTCTTCGCCGTCCTCAAGGGCTGGCCGCAGCGGCACGCCTACGGCAACGCCTCCGTGACCGACTTCCGCAGGTACGCCGAGAAGGTCTCCGGCAAGCCGTTGGGCGCCCTGTTCGACACCTGGCTGTTCCAGCCGTCCAAGCCGGCCGCTCCGGCCGCGCGGGCGGCGGCCGTCGCGGGCGCGGCGGGCGCGGCGGGCGCCGACCGGCCGAGGTCGTGGAAGAAGATCGAGGCCACGAACGGCGTGCACCGGCGGTGAACGGCGGCCGGGCGGCCCGGGGCACACGCACGGCCCCGGGCCGCCCGGCCGGTGGCACCGCCGCGCCGCCGATCGCACGCCGCTCCGGCGGTCGCCCCTCGCCCCGCGGTCGCGCGGCGTCCGGGAGTGCCGGGCCGCCGCGCACGGCCGCCTCGGCGGTCACGTGCCGCCCCGGCGGTCAGGTCCGCCTCGGCGGTCGCGGGGCGTCCGGGAGCGCCGGGGCGCCCCTCGCGGCCGCGTCCCGCGCCGCCCGCGCCGCTACCGGGTGAGCTCGGTCAGTTCCCGGTCCGCCGCCCGTGCGACCCTGCGGCGGACGCCGAACCAGCCGGCCACCAGGGCGAGGGCGATCAGCGGGATGAGCAGCAGGGTCCGGCGGCCGACCTCGGGATCGTTCCACATCAGGCCGAGGCAGGCCAGCAGGAAGGCGATCGTGGCGACCTCGGTGACCGGGCTGCCGGGGAGGCGGAAGTGCGGGCGGGTCACCCGGCCGGCCCTGGCGCGGCGGACGAAGACCAGGTGGCAGACCATGATGATCACCCACGTGCTGACGATGCCGAGGGAGGCGACGTTCAGGACGATCTCGAAGGCCTGGCTGGGCACCAGGTAGTTCAGGCCGACGCCGAGGACGCAGACCGCGCAGGTCAGCAGGATGCCGCCGTAGGGGACCTGGCTGCGGCTCATCACGCCGGTGAACCGCGGTGCGGAGCCGGCCACCGCCATGGAGCGCAGGATGCGGCCGGTGGAGTACAGGCCCGAGTTCAGCGACGACATGGCGGCGGTCAGGACCACGAGGTTCATCACGTCGCCGGCCGCGGGCACGCCGATCTTCGACAGCACGGTGACGAAGGGGCTCTCGCCGGCCGAGTAGAGCGAGCCGGGCAGCAGCAGGGCGAGCAGGACGACCGAGCCGACGTAGAACAGGGCCACCCGCCACATGATCGAGTTCACCGCGCGCGGGACGACCTTCTCCGGCTCGGCGGTCTCGCCGGCGGCGACGCCGACCAGCTCCAGCGCGGCGTAGGCAAAGATCACGCCCTGCATCACCAGGACGACCGGCATCGCGCCGTGCGGCAGCAGGCCGCCGTGGCCGGTGATCACGCCGAGGCCGGGGGTGCGGCCGTCGACGTCGTGCCGGGTGGCCAGCAGGAAGACGCCGATCAGCATGAAGGCGACCAGGGTGGCGACCTTGACGATGGCGAACCAGAACTCCATCTCGCCGAAGATCCGCACCGAGATCAGGTTCACGGCGAGGACGACGGTGAGGGCGGCCAGCGCGAGCACCCACTGCGGGACGGGGGTGAACAGGCTCCAGTAGTGCGTGTAGAGCGCGATCGCGGTGATGTCGGCGATGCCCGTGGTCGACCAGTTCAGGAAGTACATCCAGCCGGCGACGTAGGCGCCCTTCTCACCGAGGAACTCGCGCGCGTACGACACGAAGGAGCCGGACGACGGCCGGTACAGCACCAGCTCGCCCAGCGCCCGCACCACGAAGAACGCGAAGACGCCGCAGACGAGGTAGGCCAGCGCCAGCGCCGGTCCGGCGGTGTGCAGACGGCCGCCGGCGCCGAGGAAGAGGCCGGTGCCGATCGCCCCGCCGATCGCGATCATGTTCACGTGGCGGTGCTTGAGGTCCTTGCTGTAGCCGGCGTCGCCCGCGTCGGCGGGCGTCCCGGTCGCCTGGGGGTGGTCGGCGACCTGTGCCGTGCGCACGGATTGCTTGCTCACGGGTGGTTCCACTCTCTGGTGCCCCGGGCGGGGTGTGCCCGGGTGTCCGTACAAGTCCCGGCCCGCACCACCCATGACGCGGTACAGACCGGTCCAGCAGCTTCCCCCGGAGCTCGCTTCCATGCGATGGGCCATGTCACACAGCGGGACTTCTCACATGATCCGCGCGGATCGGCCACCGGCTTTCACACCATTGGTGGGACAGCGATACTGCTGCGCATGACGACGACCGAGACCGGGGAGCCGGCGCTCACGATCGACGAGCTGGCGGCACGGGCCGGGGTCACCGTGCGCACGGTCCGCTTCTACAGCAGCCGGGGCCTGCTGCCACCGCCCGTGATCGGTCCGCGCCGGGTGGGCCGCTACGGCCACGACCACCTGGCGCGCCTGGCCCTGATCGAGGAGATGCAGCACCAGGGCATGACGCTCGCCGCGATCGAACGGCATCTGAGCCTGCTGCCACCGGACCTCAGCCCGCACGACCTGGCCGTGCAGCGCGCGGTCGTCGCCTCCTGGGCGCCGCACGGCGTGGAGACGGTCACGCGGCGGGAGCTCGCCCGGCGGGCGGGGCGGCCGCTCAGCGACGAGGACCTGGAGCGGCTGGCGGCGATGGACGTGCTCACGCGCGACGGGGAGTCCTTCCGCGTGGACTCCGGGCTGTTCCGGCTCGGGGTGGAGCTGCTCGACGTGCCGCTGTCCCAGGAGACGGTGCTCGCGGCCCGTACGGCGCTGATGGAGCACGCCCGGGCCGCCGCGCACGAGCTCTCGGGGCTGCTGCGCGCGGCGGTCGCCGAGCGGGACACGCGGGACGTGAGGTCGCTGTCGGCGCACATGCACCCGCTGGTGGTGCAGGCGCTGCTCACCACCTTCCAGCGGTCGCTGAAGGAGGAGCTGCGGGAGTGGGTCGGCGCCGCGCCGCACGCCCCCGCGCCCCGGGAGGAGGACTCCCGGGGCGACGGGAAGGCGCACCCGGCCTGAGCCGGGGGCGCGGACCGCGCCGGCGGGTTCAGGCGGGGAAACGCGCGGACCGGCCCCGCGGGATCGGCCCGGGAGACGCGCGGACCGGCCCCGCGGGCTCGGGTCGGGGGCGGTCCGCGCCCGCGGGCGTCAGCGCGCGTCGGTGAAGGTCTCGCCCTTCTCCGCCTTCTCCACCAGCAGGGCGGGCGGCTCGAAGCGGTCGCCGTAGCGGCCGGCGAGCTCCCGGGCGCGGGCCACGAAGCCGGGCAGGCCGCCTTCGTAGCCGTTGATGTACTGGAGCACGCCGCCGGTCCAGCCGGGGAAGCCGATGCCGAGGATGGAGCCGATGTTGGCGTCGGCGACGGAGGTCAGCACGCCTTCCTCCAGGAGGCGCACGGTGTCGAGCGCCTCCGCGAACAGCATCCGCTCCTGCATGTCCCGGAACGGGATCTCGTGCCCCGGCCGGGTGAAGTGCTCGCGCAGGCCCGGCCACAGCCGCAGCCGCTCGCCGCCCTCCCCGTACTCGTAGAAGCCGGCGCCGCCGCTGCGGCCGGTGCGGCCGAACTCGTCGACCATGCGGTCGATGACGGCCTCCGCGGGGTGCGCCGTCCAGGTGCCGCCGGCCTCCTCCACGGCCCGCCGGGACTCGGCCCGGATCCGGCGCGGCAGGGTGAGCGTCAGCTCGTCCATCAGGGAGAGCACCTTGGCCGGGTAGCCGGCCTGGGCCGCGGCCTGCTCCACGGAGGCGGGCTCGATGCCCTCGCCGACCATCGCCACGCCCTCGTTGATGAAGTGGCCGATGACCCGGGAGGTGAAGAAGCCGCGCGAGTCGTTGACCACGATGGGCGTCTTCCTGATCTGCCGGACCAGGTCGAAGGCGCGGGCGAGGGCCTCCTCGCCGGTGCGGTCGCCCTTGACGATCTCCACCAGCGGCATCTTGTCGACGGGCGAGAAGAAGTGCAGCCCGATGAAGTCGGCCTGGCGGTCCACTCCCTCGGCGAGCACGGTGACCGGCAGGGTGGAGGTGTTGGTGCACAGCAGCGCGTCGGGGGCGACCACGTGCTGGATCTCCTGGAACACCTTGTGCTTGAGCGCGGTGTCCTCGAAGACGGCCTCGATCACCGCCTCGCAGCCGGCCAGGTCGGCCGCCTCGGCGGTGGGGGTGATGCGGGCCAGCAGCGCGTCCGCCTTCTCCTGGGTGGTGCGGCCCTTGGCGACGGCCTTGGCGCACAGCTTCTCGGAGTAGCCCTTGCCCTTGACGGCGGCCTCGAGGGAGACGTCCTTGAGGACGACCTCCAGGCCCGCGCGGGCGCACGAGTAGGCGATGCCCGCGCCCATCATGCCGGCGCCGAGGACGGCCACCTTGCGGACCTGGCGCGGCTCGACGCCCTTGGGGCGGCCGGCGCCGGAGTTGACGGCCTGGAGGTCGAAGAAGAACGCCTGGATCATGTTCTTCGAGGTCTGTCCGGCGGCCAGCTCCACGAAGTAGCGGGCCTCGATGACCTGCGCGGTCTCGAAGTCGACCTGGGCGCCCTCCACCGCGGCGGCCAGGATGTTGCGCGGCGCCGGGTAGGGGGCGCCGGCCGTCTGCTTGCGCAGCGTGGCCGGGAAGGCGGGCAGGTTGGCGGCGAACTTGGGGCTGGCGGGGGTGCCGCCGGGGATGCGGTGGCCGGGCCGGTCCCAGGGCTGCCGGGACTCGGGGTTGGCGTCGATGAAGGCGCGGGCCCGGGCGAGCAGTTCGTCGCGGGTCGCGGCCACCTCGTCGACCAGGCCGTTGTCCAGGGCGCGGCGCGCGTCGTACTGCTGTCCCTGGAGCAGCACCTTCAGCAGGGCGTCGGCGATGCCCAGCAGCCGTACGGTGCGCACCACTCCGCCGCCGCCGGGGAGCAGCCCGAGGGTCACCTCGGGGCAGCCGATCTTCGTGCCGGGGGTGTCGAGGGCGATCCGGTGGTGGCAGGCCAGCGCGAGTTCGTAGCCGCCGCCCAGGGCCGCGCCGTTGATGGCGGCGACGACCGGCTTGCCCAGGGTCTCGATGCGGCGCAGGTTCCGCTTGATGGCGAGGCCGCCGTCGAACAGCTCCTGGGCGGTGTCGGGGGTGACCCGGATCAGGTCGCGCAGGTCGCCGCCGGCGAAGAAGGTCTTCTTGGCGGAGGTGAGGATGACGCCGCGGATCGAGTCCTTCTCCGCCTCCAGCCGGTCGGTGACGGCGGCGAGGGAGTCGCGGAACGCCTGGTTCATGGTGTTCGCCGACTGGGCGGGATCGTCCAGGACGAGGGTGACGACGCCGGTGTCGTCCTGTTCCCAGCGGATCGTGGTGCTCTCGGTCATGTCAGGTCTTTTCCTTGAGGTCCGGAAGGTGAGGGCGCCGCTGGGGTTCAGACGCGCTCGACGACGGTGGCGATGCCCATGCCGCCGCCGACGCACAGCGTGGCGAGGCCGTAGCGCTTGTCCTGGCGCTCCAGTTCGTCGACGAGGGTGCCGAGGATCATGGCTCCGGTGGCGCCGAGCGGGTGGCCGAGCGCGATGGCACCGCCGTTGACGTTGACCTTGTCCAGGGACAGGCCCATGTCCTTCACGAAGCGCAGCACGACCGCCGCGAAGGCCTCGTTGATCTCGACGAGGTCGATGTCGTCGATGGTCAGGCCGGCCTTGGCCAGCGCCTTGCGGGTGGCGGGGGCGGGACCGGTGAGCATGATGGTCGGCTCGGAGCCGGACACGGCGGCGGACACGATCCGGGCCCGGGGGGTGAGGCCGTAGCGCTCGCCGACCTCCCGGGAGCCGATGGCGACGAGGGAGGCGCCGTCGACGATGCCGGAGGAGTTGCCGGCATGGTGGACGTGGTCGATGCGCTCCACCCAGTGGTACTTCTGCAGGGCGACGGCGTCGAAGCCGCCGAGCTCGCCGATGTCCGCGAAGGACGGCTTCAGGCCCGCCAGGGAGTCGGCGGTGGTGCCCGGGCGCAGGTGCTCGTCGCGGTCGAGGACGACCAGGCCGTTGCGGTCCCTGACCGGGACGACGGAGCGGTCGAAGCGGCCCTCCTTCCAGGCCGCCGCCGCGCGCTCCTGGGACAGCGCCGCGTACTCGTCGACGTCCCGCCGGGTGAAGCCCTCGATGGTGGCGATCAGGTCGGCGCCGATGCCCTGGGGCACGAAGTTGACGGCGAGGTTGGTCATCGGGTCGTTGAACCAGGCGCCGCCGTCGGAGGCCATCGGCACCCGGGACATCGACTCCACGCCGCCCGCCAGGATCAGGTCCTCCCAGCCCGAGCGCACCTTGGCGGCGGCCAGGTTGACGGCCTCCAGACCGGAGGCGCAGAAGCGGTTCTCCTGGACTCCGGCGACCGTGTCCGGCAGGCCGGCCGCGATGGCGGCGATCCGGGCGATGTCGGAGCCCTGGTCGCCGACGGGGCCGACGACGCCGAGCACGATGTCGTCGACCGCGGCCGGGTCCAGGCCGGGGAAGCGGTCGCGGATCTCGTGGATGAGTCCGACGACCAGGTCGATGGGCTTCGTGCCGTGCAGGGCGCCGGTGGCCTTGCCGCGCCCGCGCGGGGTGCGGATCGCGTCGTAGACGTACGCTTCGGTGCTCACTGACAAGCCTTTCACTGAGGGTGGTGTCCCGGGATGGCCGGGACGGCCGGGATGGTCCTGGGAGCGCTTCGGGGGCGGGTGCGCGGCGGGCCGTTCACCGGGCTCCGCCGTCCAGCAGTGCGGGCAGGTCCCAGTCGCGGGCGACGGCCGCGGTGTCGGCGCCGGGCCGGGCGGGGCCGGTGCGGACGGCGGTGGGGGTGGCGGAGAAGCGGGGCGCGGGCGCGGGCTGGGTGAGGCCGGCGTGCTCGGTGAAGGTGCCGCGGGCGGCCAGGTGCGGGTGGGCGGGGGCCTCGCGCAGCGACAGCACGGGGGCCACACAGGCGTCGGAGTCCTCGAAGACGGCCGTCCACTCCTGTCGGGTGCGGGCCTTGAAGCGGGCGGCGACCGCCTCCCGCAGCTCACTCCAACGAGTGACGTCCGTCCGGGCGGCGGCGTACTCCTCGAGCCCCAGCAGGGTGAGGAACTCGTCGTAGAACCGCGGTTCCAGGGCGCCCACCGCCATGTACTGCCCGTCGGCCGTCTCGTAGACGCCGTAGTACGGGCAGCCGCCGTCCAGGAGGTTGGTCCCGCGGCGGTCCTGCCAGCCTCCGGCGGCGAGCATGCCGTGGATCATCGCGGTCAGGTGGGCGGCGCCGTCGACGATGGCGGCGTCCACGACCTGGCCGGTGCCGGTGGCGCGCGCGTGGTGGAGGGCGGCGAGGACGCCGGTGACGAGGTAGAGCGCGCCGCCCGCGTAGTCGCCGAGCAGGTTGGCGGGGAAGGCCGGGGGCCCGTCGGGCGCGCCGGTCATGCCGAGGGCGCCGGTGACGGCGAGGTAGGCGATGTCGTGTCCCGCGCGCGGGGCGAGCGGACCGTCCTGGCCCCAGCCGGTCATCCGGCCGTAGACGAGGCGGGGGTTGCGGGCGTGGCAGGCGTCCGGGCCGACGCCGAGCCGCTCGGCGACGCCGGGGCGGTAGCCCTCGATGAGGATGTCGGCGCGTTCGGCGAGGTCCAGCACGCGGCCGGGGCCGCCGGGGGCCTTCAGGTCGACGACGACGGAGCGCTTGTTGCGGTTGGTGACGTCCCGGGCCGGGTCGATGCCCAGCTCGGCGCCGCCGGGGCGGTCCACCCGCACGACGTCGGCGCCCAGGTCGGCGAGGAGCATCGCGGCGAACGGGCCGGGGCCGATGCCGGCCAGCTCCACCACGCGCACGCCGCCGAGCGGGCCGTGGCGTCCGTGGCGTTCCATGGCCTGTGCCGTCGCCATCCGGCCCCCTCGCTGTGACACAACCGATGTGACACCGACGATGCTAAGAACGTGTTCCACCCGGCACAAGCCCGAAACGAGCAAGCGCTTGGCCAAGGCGTGGTCCGGCGCCGGCTCCGCCGCCGTGGTACGGCGCCGTGATCCGGCGCCGGAGCCGGCGGCACCCCGCGCGGTCGGACCCCGGAGCCCTCACGCTAGCCTCGGCCACCGACGGCGGCGCGGGCTGCGATGCGGAGGGTGTCATGAGCAGGCTGAACAAGAACGGTCGACCGTACGACGTCGTGCTCTTCGGAGCCACCGGCTTCGTGGGGACGCTCACCGCGGAGTATCTGGCGGCGCACGCCCCCGAGGGGCTGCGCTGGGCGATCGCCGGGCGCAGCGAGCGCCGGCTGGCGGCGCTGCGCGAGCGGCTGCCCGGGGGCGAGTCGGTGGGGGTGCTCCGGGCGGACGCCGGCGACCCGGCCTCACTGCGGGAACTGGCAGGGGCCACGCGCGTGCTGGCCACCACCGTGGGCCCCTACGTGACGTACGGGGAGGACCTCGTCGCCGCCTGCGCGGACAGCGGCACCGACTATCTGGACCTCACCGGTGAGCCCGAGTTCGTCGACCTGGTGTACGTCCGGCACGAGGCACGGGCGCGGGAGACCGGGGCACGGCTGCTGCACGCCTGCGGGTTCGACTCGGTGCCGCACGACCTGGGCGCCTACTTCACGGTCCAGCAGCTGCCGGAGGGGGTGCCGCTGGCCGTGGACGGTTTCGTACGGGTGGACGCGGCCTTCTCGGGCGGGACGTTCGCCTCGGCGCTCAACCAGTTCGCGCGTCCGCTGCGGATGCGGGCCGCCGCGCGGGAGCGGGCCCGGCACGAGCCGCGGCTGATGGGCCGGCGGGTGTCCGCGCCGGTGGCGGCGCCGCGGTTCGCCGGGGAGGTCGGCGCGTGGGCGCTGCCGCTGCCGACCATCGACGCGCAGATCGTGCTGCGGTCGGCGCGGGCGCTGGAGCGCTACGGCCCCGACTTCCGCTACCGCCACTACGCGGCCGTCCGGCACCTGCCGGTCGCGGTGGGCGGCGTGGCGGCCGTCGGCGCGCTGGCGGCCGCGGCCCAGCTGCCGCCGGCGCGGCGCTGGCTGTCCGGCCGGCTGGAGCCCGGCGAGGGGCCGAGCGCCGACAAGCGCGCCCGGAGCTGGTTCTCCGTGCGGTTCGTCGGCGAGGGCGGCGGCCGGCGGGTGTTCACCGAGGTCGCGGGCGGCGACCCGGGCTACGACGAGACGGCGAAGATGTTCGCCGAGGCGGCCCTGTGCCTGGCCCTCGACGACCTGCCCGCCACGGCCGGCCAGGTGACCACGGCCGTGGCGATGGGCGACGCCCTCGTCGACCGCCTGCGCGCGGCGGGGATCACCTTCCGCACGGCGGCGATCCGGTAGCGGACGGGGGGTGGGACGTCCGTCCGGTGGCGGACGGGGGGTGCGGGCGCGACGCCGGCCGACGGGCCGTCCGGTAGCGGACGGGGTCCGGTAGCGCGGACCAGGGCGGGCGCGGCGTCGGCCGGCGGGCCGTCCGGTAGCGGACGGGGTCCGGTAGCGGACCAGGGCGGGCGCGACGCCGGCCGGCGGGCCGTCCGGTAGCGGACGGGGCCCGGTAGCGGACCAGGGCGGGCGCGACGCCGGCCGACGGGCCGTCCGGTAGCGGACGGGGCCCGGTAGCGGACCAGGGCGGGCGCGACGCCGGCCGACGGGCCGTCCGGTAGCGGACCAGGGCGGGCGCGACGCCGGCCGACGGGCCGTCCGGAGGTGGGCGCTCCGCGGACGACGGCCCGACGGCCCGCAACAGGGCGGTCCGCGAGGGGGCCGGTCCGCAACAGGCCGGTCCGCAGGGGGCTGGTCCGCAACAGGCCGGTCCGCAGGGGGCTGGTCCGCAACAGGCCGGTCCGCAGGGGGCCGGTCCGCAACAGGCCGGTCCGCAGGGGGCCGGTCCGCAACAGGCCGGTCCGCAGGGGGCCGGCCCGTCGGCAAGCGGACCGTGGACGACCCGTCCGCGGCATGACCGTCCGCAGGTGGGTTGTCCGTGACGACCCGTCCGTGGCCAAGCCTTCCGTTGGCGGGGCTGTCCGGGACGCCCCGTCCGCAGCAGGAGCGTCCGCAGGCGGGCTGCCCCTGGACGACCCGTCCTTGGACGGCCGGTCCTTGGACGGCCGCCCCACAGCAAGGCCGTCCGTCGGCGGGCGAGCCATGGGCAATGGGCCATGGACAGCCGGTCCGCAGGAGGCCTCCGTGGACGACGGCCCCGTCCACAGGACGGCCGTCCGTCGGGCGGCGGCCAGGGGCAGCCCGTCGTCAACGGCCGGTCCTCGGAGGGCCGGCCCGCAGCGGGCCGGTCCCCGGCGGCCGGTCCGCAACAAGTCGGGTCGTCGGCGGCCGGGCCACGACAAGTCGGTCCGTCAACGGCCGGTCCTCGGACGGCCGGCCCGCAGCGGGCCGGTCCCCGGCGGCCGGTCCGCAACAAGTCGGGTCGTCGGCGGCCGGGCCACGACAAGTCGGTCCGTCAACGGCCGGTCCTCGGACGGCCGGATCGCGGCGGGCCGGTCCGTTGGCGGCCGGTGCACAACAAGTCGGTTCGTCGGCGGGCGGGCCGTGGGTCACCCGTCCGCAGGGGATCCGTCTGCCGGTGAGCGGTCCGCGGACGAGCCGTCCACGAACCGCGGACCGGGGGCGGGCCGTGCGTCGGCGGAGGTCCGGTCGGGCTTGGGGCCGGGGGCCGGGCGCGCGGTTACAGGGACCAGCCGGCCACCGTGCAGACCATTCCGGCTATCCAGCCGACGCCGGCCAGCACGGCGAGGATCAGGGCGGCGTTCAGGGCGCGCTCGACCGGGCGGTCTGGGTCGGCCAGGGGCTTCGGGGAGCGGTGCGTCGTCATGCGGCACAGCGTGCCGACGCGCCACGCCCGCCACATCCGTACAGGTACTCAGACTCCGTACTCAGACGCCCCGTTGGACCGCCTCGCGCAGCGCGCGGCGGCACAGCGCGTCGGCGGCGCGGGTCGTCTCGGGGAGGCGGTGGGCGGGGGTGAGCGCGAGGGTGTGGGCGCAGGCGTTGTCCAGGCTGGTGCGGTGGCCCACGGAGACGAAGACCGGCTTGACGCCGTCACGGGTGCGCAGGGCGCGGCCGACCTCCTCGGTGCCCGCGAGCAGCGGCGCGGCGCTGCCGCGCGGGGCGGCGGGGTCGTCGTACGTGAAGGTGAACGGGTTCTTGGCGACGCCGATCGTGGGCAGCCCGGTGAGCACTCCCAGGTGGCTCGCCAGGCCGAACCGCCGGGGGTGGGCCAGGCCGTAGCCGTCGCAGACGACCAGGCCGGGCGGGCAGGGCAGGGCCTCCAGCGCGGCGAGCACGGTGGGGATCTCGCGGAAGGCCAGCAGTCCGGGCACGTACGGGAAGGAGATCCGCCCGACGGCGGTGGCCTCGGCGACCACGTCCAGCGTGGCCGCGTCCAGGACGACGGCGGCGGCCGCCACGACGTCCCGCTCGTCGTCGTAGGCGACGTCGACCCCGGTGACGTGCCCCGTGCCGGGCAGGGGTCCCGGCTCGTCCAGTACCACCCTCCTCCGCAGCGCGTCCTGCACGGCGCGGGCCTGTTCCTCGGTCGCGGGCCGGCCCGCGGGGATGCCTGAGGTCGTCATGGTGGGCACGAGCGTACGGTCCCGGCGTCGCCGGGCGGCGCACCGGGGGGCCGGAGCCGTCGGAGGAGCAGGCCCCGGGGCATACGGGCGGGACGGGCGCGCGGACGGGACGGGCGCGCGGACGGGACGGGCACGCGGACGGGACGAGCCCGCGGCCGGCCGGGGACGCGGGCCCGCCCCGTCCGGCGCCCGGGTCAGCCCTTGCCCAGGGCCTGCTGGAGCTGCTGCTTGTTCATGTCCGAGCGGCCGTGGATGTTGCGCCGCCTGGCCTCCTCGTACAGCTGGTCGTAGGTGGGTCCGCCGGACCCGCTGCCCGACCGCTGTCCGCCCCGCTTGCCCGGGGACATGTCCTGCGTCGAGGTACGGCTGGACGTCCTGGACTCGCCCGAGCGGGCGCGTTCCTTGTTCACCGTGCGCGCGGCGATCTCCTTGGCGCGGCCGGCGCTCTCCCCCCGGTCCTGGGCGCTCTCCTTGATGTGCTCGTACTGGCGCTCCCGCTTGGGGCTGGAACCGCGTGGCATGCCGTTCACTTCCTCTCTGTCAAGGAACGGATACCCGCATCCTGGAACAGTTCGCCTCATCAGGCGACGTTCACTCCTCCAGTCGGGCGACCCGTCCCTGCTCCCCCGCTGCCCAGCAGCCGCCGTCCCGGGCGCAGTCGACGGTGTCGTAGGACCCGCTGTCGACGGTCCGCCAGGTGCGGCCCCCGTCGGTGGTGAGGTCGGTCCCGGTGGGGCCGACGGCGAGGGCGGCGGTCCGGGAGTGCGCCAGCCAGGCGACTCCCGAGCGGTAGGCGGGCGGGGGCGCGGCGGAGGGCCGCCAGGTGCGTCCGCCGTCCCGCGTCGTCGCGGACGCCCGCGGCGACGCCTGGTCGGGCCGGTAGTCGCCGCCGACCGCGAGGCCGTGGGCGCGGTCGCGGAAGGCGAGCGCGAAGACCCCCTTGGCCGGATCGCCCGCGGGCACCGGGGTGCCGGCGGCGGTCCAGGTCAGGCCGCGGTCGGCGGAGTGCAGCACCCGCGCGCGTGCCGCCCCGCCGGTGGCGAGCCAGACGTCCCGCGGACCGGCGGTGACCAGGCACTGGCCGCTCGCGGCGAAGCCGGCCTCGCCGTCCTGCGCCACCGGCATGCCCCGGTCCGGCAGCACCTTCCAGGAACGCCCGCCGTCGCCGGTGGACAGCAGGCGGAACCGGCCGTCCACCGGATCGCTCACCGCCAGGCCGTGCCGGTGGTCGAAGAAGGCGAGGCAGTCGTAGAAGGCGCGGGCGTCGGTGTTGCGGAAGGTCTCCGTCCAGGTCGCTCCGCCGTCGTCGGTGCGGTAGACGCGCGAGGCCTCGCCCTCGCCGATGGCGAGCACGACCGCCCGGCGCGCGTCGAACGCCTCGACGTCCCGGAACTGGAGGTCACCGGCTCCCGGCGGCGAGACGTCGCGCCAGTTGCGCCCGCCGTCGGTGGTGCGCAGCACCGTGCCGGCGGTGCCGGCCACCCAGGCGGTGGCGCGTCCGACCGCGGACAGTCCGCGCAGACGTACACCGGCCGCACCGGTGCCGACGGACCGCCAGTGCGGCGCCCACTGCCGCGCCACGGGTGCCTGCTGCCGCGCCGTGGGCGCCTGTTCCGTTCCGCCGGGCCGCGTCACCTCGCCGGCCCGGGCGGGCACGGCGGCCAGCGCCGCCAGCACCGCACCGCTCACCGCCACCGCGGTCGTCCGGCTCACCCGGCCCGCCCACCGACCGGTCCGGCCCGCCCGGCTCGTCCGGCCCTCCCGGTCCGCCCGGTCCGCCCGGTCCGCCCGGTCCGCCCGGCTCAAGTGGCTCATTCGGCCCGCCCGTTGTGCCGTTCCCGTCCGTCGCGTGCTCCCCAAGCGCCTCATGGCGGGCGAAGCTAGTGCACTCCCCCGGTGCCGTCCAGACAGCCGTCCCCGGCCCCAACACGCCCTGCGCGCAAGGCCGCAGAGGGTACGGGCAGGAGAAGGGCGTCACTTCTGTGAATGAACGCGGTGACAGAGGTCACTCGTTGTCCATGTGCACGGAGTGGCCGATTCCGGCGTCTCTTCCAGTGCCCGGCCTCATCCGCCCGGACCCCCGCCCAGCCGTCACCAAGGGAGCAAGGCCTTGTCCACCGTCATCGAGCAGCCCGTGGAGGCGCGCCTGGTCGCCGCCGCGCCGCGGATGCCCAACATTCCGGCCACACTGCACTACGACCCCCGCGACCCGTTCGCCGTCCGCATGACCTTCCCCGCCCCGGCCACCCTCGAGGGCGTGGAGGTCTGCTGGACCTTCAGCCGCGACCTGCTCACCGCCGGTCTGCAGGGACCCGAGGGCCACGGCGACGTCCGCGTGCGGCCCTATGGCTACGACCGCACCGTGCTGGAGTTCCACGCGCCCGAGGGCACCGCGGTGGTGCACGTCCGCAGCGGCGAGGTACGGCGGTTCCTGCGGGCCACGGGCGAACTGGTCCCCGTCGGGCGGGAGCACCTGCAACTCGACCTCGACCACGACCTGGCCGAACTGATGCGGGACGCCTGCTGACCTGCCGCCGTGCCGCCGTGCCGCGTTCCCGGGTCGACGGCCCCGGGAACGCCGCGCCGCGCCCGTCTCAGCCACCCGTCTCAGCCGCCCGTCTCAGCCACCCGCCGGCGCGGTGGCCGCCGCGGCGGCCACGACGACGGCCGTGCGGACCTCCCGGACGACCCTGCGCAGGGCGGGTGCCGCCGCTCCGCTGCGCTCGGTGAGCTCCTCGATGCGCTGCCGGTGACGTCTGCGGTCCCGGCCCGGCACCACGGTGCGCAGTTCGGCGGCGGCCGCGAGGGCCACCACGGCCGCGTCCCGTTCGCCGACCTCCGCGGCCGGCCGCGCCCCCTCCAGCACCTCACGCGCCTCCTCGCGCAGCGCGTCGACGACGGCGACGCGCTCCAGGGCGTACTCCACGGACGGGAAGACGCCGAAGACCCGCCGCTTCTCCGCCCGCAGGTATCCCTCGGCGGCCAGTTGCTCCCGTACGGCCACGAGGGTGTACCGGGCGCGCAGGGTGACCCAGGTGCGCCAGCGGCGCGGCCGAGACTCCCGGACCAGTTCGAGCAGTCCGTCGAGGACCGTGTCGCCGGTGCGGCCGTCCAGGTCCACGGGTGTGGTGATCCCGTCGTCGTCCACCAGCAGTCCGCGCTGGGCGAGTTCGGTGAGGGCGCCGGCCCGCACCAGGTGGTGCAGATGCGCGGTGCCGGTGACGCGCCGCCGCCCGGTGTCCCAGGCCAGCAGGTACAGCCGGGCGGGCAGGGAGAGCGGGCCCGGCAGGGGGAGCCGGCCCGGCGGCGGGAGCGAGCCGCTTGTCACGGTGCCTCCTTCTGGCGCGGGCCGCGAAGCCCGCGCGAACAAATCTTTTGACAGCCGCCCGGCCCGCTCCTACGGTTCTCAGCGGTCCTGTTGCCGTCGATGGGAGAAGGACGTTGCTCGTCTGAGGTTCCGAGACACCGCCGCACACCCCGCCACGGGTGTGTGCGCCGCGTCCGGCCTCGGCGTCCGAGCCGTCCGAAGGAAGTCCGGCCCAGGGCTCTTCTGATGCCCCGTGCCCCGCCGCCTACACGGTGGCACGGTGGCCTTCTCACGGCGGACCCCCAAAGGTGGAGCGTCGCCCCGCGGTGTCCCGACACGCGTCTGCCCCTGACCGCACCACGCAACCGCGAGGCCGCCATGTCCGCAACATCCATCATCTGCACCTCCCTCTCCTTCACCTGGCCGGACGGCACCCCCGTCCTCACCGGCCTGGACGCCGCCTTCGGCCCCGGCCGCACCGGGCTCGTCGGCGCCAACGGCTCGGGCAAGTCCACCCTCCTCAAGCTGATCGCGGGGGAGCTCACGCCGTCGCACGGCACCGTCCGCGTCACCGGCGAGAGCGGCCACCTCCCGCAGAACGTCACGCTCGACACCGGGATGCGCGTCGACCAGGCGCTCGGCATCGCCGCGCAGCGGGCCGCGCTGCACGCCATCGAGGCGGGCGAGGTCCGCGAGGAGCACTTCGAGACGGTCGGCGACGGCTGGGACGTCGAGGAGCGCGCCCTGGCCGCCCTCGGCGAGGTCGGGCTCGGCCGCATCGGCCTCGACCGCACCGTCGGCGAGGTGTCCGGCGGCGAGTCGGTGCTGCTCCGGCTGGCCGCGCTGCTGCTGCGCCGGCCGGACGTCCTGCTGCTGGACGAGCCGACCAACAACCTCGACCTGTACGCGCGGCGGCGGCTGTACGCGGCGGTGGAGTCCTGGCCCGGCGTGATGGTCGTGGTCAGCCACGACCGCGAACTGCTGGAGCTGGTGGACCGCACCGCCGACCTGCACGCCGGGGAACTCACCTGGTACGGCGGCAACTTCTCGGCCTACGAGAAGGCGCTGGCCGAGGAGCAGGAGGCCGCCGAGCGCATGGTGCGCGTCGCCGAGGCGGACGTGCGCAGACAGCGGCGCGAGCTCACCGACGCCCAGGTCAAACTGGCCCGCCGCAAGCGGTACGGCCAGAAGATGTGGGACAGCAAACGCGAGCCGAAGATCGTCATGGGTGCGCGCAGGCGCGCGGCGCAGGAGTCGGCGGGCAAGCACCGCATCCTGCACGAGGAGCGGCTCGCCGAGGCCCGGGAGCGGCTGGACGAGGCCGTGGAGGCGGTGCGGGACGACGAGGAGATCCGCGTCGACCTGCCGCACACGGCCGTGCCGCCGGGGCGGACCGTCCTCACACTGCGGGACGTCCGCCTGAGGTACGGCGCGCGCGTGGACGGGGAACTGCGGCTCCAGGGGCCCGAGCGTGTCGCGCTGGTCGGACGCAACGGCTCGGGCAAGACGACGCTGCTGCGGACCGTCGCCGGGGAGCTGGCGCCGGTGTCGGGCGAGGTGAGTGCGCACGTCCCGGTGCGGTTCCTGCCGCAGCGGCTGGACGTCCTCGACGGCGACCTGAGCGTCGTGGAGAACGTGGCCCGCCAGGCGCCGGACGCGACCAACAACCACATCCGGGCCCGCCTGGCCCGCTTCCTGTTCCGGGGGGCGCGGGCGGACCGGAAGGCGGCGACGCTGTCCGGCGGCGAGCGCTTCCGGGCGGCGCTGGCCGCGCTGCTGCTCGCCGAGCCGGCGCCGCAGCTGCTCATGCTCGACGAGCCGACGAACAACCTGGACATGGCGAGCGTGCGCCGGCTGACGGGCGCACTGGAGTCCTACGAGGGAGCGCTCCTCGTGGCCAGCCACGACCTGCCGTTCCTTCAGTCGGCCGGCATCACCCGGTGGCTGCTGGTGGAGGAGGGGGTGATCAGGGAGACCACGTGGGAGGCGATCGCGGATCCGGCGTAGCCACCGCCCGGTCCGTCCCGGCGGCGCCGCCCCGGAACCGGGACGGACCGGCGCGCCGCCGCACGCCTCGGCTCGGCACCGCGCGGCTCGGCTCGGCACCGCCGCCCGGCTCGGCACCGCCGCCCGGCTCGGCTCGGCGGCGCCGGGGGCGCCGTGCGGCGCCGCCCGCCCTTCGTCGCGCGCGGCCGCGCGGACCTGCGGCGCACCGGAGCGCGACCCGCCTCGCACCGGCATACGGCCGCCCCCACCCGCGCGCGGCCCACCGCCCGCCGGCATACGGCCGCCTCCCGTCGGCACGCGGCCCAGCACCCACCGCCCACCGGCGCGCCGATCCGCCTCCCACCGGTACGCGCACCCGCGTCACGCCGCGCCCGCGCCGGGTGTGCGGCGCCCGTGGCCGGTGGGCCGGCGGACCGGGGGGCCGGCGGGCCGGGGGGCCGGCGGACGCTCCGGCGGGCCGGGGCCGCTCGCGTCTCAGGAGGGGCACAGCCCGGCAACGAGGGTTTTGTCCGTACCCACGATTGACGCATCATGGCGAATCGGCGCGTCCGTACCCGCGCCGCCGAACCACCCCGCCGATCCGGAAGGTCACTCGTGCCCAGCCAGAAGGCCCTCGTCCGCCGCCCCAGCCCCCGCCTCGCCGAAGGGCTGGTGACGCACATCGAGCGGGAGCCGGTCGACGTGGAGCTCGCGCAGCGGCAGTGGGAGGCGTACGTCGAGGCACTGCGCACGCACGGCTGGGAGACGGTCGAGGTGGAACCGGCCGACGACTGCCCCGACTCGGTGTTCGTGGAGGACACCGTCGTCATGTACCGCAACGTCGCCCTGATCACCCGGCCCGGCGCCGAGTCGCGGCGCGAGGAGACGGCCGGGGTCGAGGAGGCCGTGGCGCGCCTGGGCTGCTCGGTGAACTGGGTCTGGGAGCCGGGCACGCTGGACGGCGGGGACGTGCTGAAGGTCGGCGACACGATCTACGTCGGGCGGGGCGGGCGCACCAACGCGGCCGGGGTGCAGCAGCTGCGGGCCGCGTTCGAGCCGCTCGGCGCGCGGATCGTCGCCGTTCCCGTGAGCAAGGTGCTGCATCTGAAGTCGGCGGTGACGGCGCTGCCCGACGGCACCGTGATCGGGCACATCCCGAAGGTGGACACACCCTCGCTGTACCCGCGCTTCCTGCCGGTGCCCGAGGAGTCCGGCGGGCACGTGGTGCTGCTCGGCGGCGGCAGGCTGCTGATGGCGGCGAGCGCGCCGAAGACCGCGGAGCTCTTCGCCGACCTGGGCTTCGAGCCGGTCGTGGTGGACATCGGCGAGTTCGAGAAGCTCGAGGGATGTGTGACGTGCCTCTCGGTGCGGATGCGGGAGCTGTACTCCTGACGGGCCCTCCTGAAGGCCCGCGCGGCCCCGGGACCTGCGGGTCCCGGGGCCTTCGCACACGTGCGTTCACTCCCCTGCGCGCCCGCCCTGATCAGCGGCCTTTACGGCGCACTTAACCTACGGCCTCGTAACCTACGCCTTCGTAGCCTACGATTCCGTAGGTTCCCGGCACCGCTCGCCGGCCCCCACGCGCCCCCGTCAGTTCCGCACGTCCCCCTGGAGTTTCCGTGACCCTCACCTCTCCTCACCTCGGCAGCCCGTCAGCCTGGACCGACACCCGGCTGCTGTACGCCCTCGAGGAGGTGGTCGAGAAGGAACTCAACCGGCATCTCGACGTCGCCAAGGACTGGATGCCGCACGAGTACGTGCCCTGGAGCGACGGCCGCAACTTCCCCGGCCTGTTCGCGGACGGCGAGGCCTGGGACCGGGAGCAGTCCAAGGTCACGGACATCGGCCGCACCGCCCTTGTCGTCAACCTGCTGACGGAGGACAACCTCCCCAGCTACCACCACGAGATCGCCACGCTGTTCGGCCGTGACGGCGCCTGGGGCACCTGGGTGCACCGCTGGACCGCCGAGGAGGGGCGGCACGGCATCGTGATGCGCGACTACCTGCTCACCTCGCGGGCCGTGGACCCGGACGAGCTGGAGCGGTTCCGGATGGCGCACATGAGCGAGGGCTTCGAGTCCGACAACGGTCACTCGATGCTGCACTCGGTCGCCTACGTCGCCTTCCAGGAACTCGCCACCCGCATCTCGCACCGCAACACCGGTCACCAGTCCGGCGATCCGGTCTGCGACCGCATGCTGGCGCGCATCGCGACCGACGAGAACCTGCACATGGTGTTCTACCGCAACCTGCTCAAGGCGGCGTTCGAGATGGCGCCCGACCTGACCATGATGGCGGTACGGGACGTGGTGGTGAACTTCCGCATGCCCGGGCACGGCATCCCCGGCTTCGAGCGCGCGGCGGCCCGGATGGCCCTCGGCGAGATCTACAACCTGCGCATCCACCACGACGACGTGCTCCAGCCGGTGCTGCGCTTCCTGAAGGTCATGGAGATCGACGGGCTCGGCCCCGAGGGCCTCAAGGCCCAGGAGGAGCTCGGCCTGTTCATGGGCGGCCTGGACGAGCAGGCCGCGAAGTTCGACGAGAAGCTGGCCGCGCGCAAGGCGCGGCTGGCGGCCCGCGCGGGGGCCTGAGCGACCTAACGGCGACCGGCCGCCTGCGCCCGCCCCGGGACTTTCCGGGCGGGCGTCAGCGTGTCACCCGCCGCAGGGCGAGCCGCTCCTTCTCGGACAGTCCGCCCCAGACGCCGAAGCGCTCGTCGTTGGCCAGCGCGTACTCCAGGCAGGCCGGGCGCATCTCGCACATGGCGCAGATGCGCTTGGCCTCCCGCACCGAGCTGCCCGGCTCGGGGAAGAAGAAGTCGGCCCCGGTCTGCGCGCACAGGGCCTGGGTCTGCCAGCCGGTCTCGTCCGGCGCCGTCGTCTCGAAGTGCATGGCGCGATCGTGCCGGGCGGCGAAAAACGTTCGATCAACGCGGCATCAACGCGGTACGCCGTGAGCGCGGCACCGCGCCGGAGGCGGCGTACGGCGCCCGCGGACGGCCGGGAGCGGCGCCTGTCCTCCGCCCGTGCTCTCTTGCCCGGCACGGTGTCCGATGATGGCGCGGTGTCCGGGCATGTGCACGGCGGCGCGCGCGAGCGCCGGGCCGCTGTGCGGCGCCGCCCGGCCGTGTTCCGGCGGCGGCTGTCAGTGGGCGGTGCCAGACTCGGCAGTGCAGACAACCGGGCCGCTTCCAAGGAGGGCAAGGATGCTCACCACCCGCTTCGTCAACGGCGCCCCGAACTGGATCGACGTCGGCACCACCGACATCGACGGGGCCCGCTCGTTCTACGGCGGCCTGTTCGGCTGGGAGTTCCGGTCCGCGGGCCCCGAGGCCGGCGGATACGGCTTCTTCCAGCTCGACGGCAGGACGGTCGCCGGGGGGATGCAGACCTCCGCACAGCAGGGGCCGCCCTCGTGGACCGTGTACTTCCAGAGCGCCGACGCGGAGGCGACCGCCAAGGCGGCCGAAGAGGCGCACGGCAATGTGCTGATGCGGCCCATGGACGTGATGGGCCAGGGCCACATGGCGGTGCTGGCCGACCCCGCCGGGGTGACGTTCGGCATCTGGCAGCCGGGGCGGACCAAGGGCGTGGACGTGGCCGGCGACGTGGGCTCGCTGTGCTGGGTCGAGCTGTACACGCCGGACGTCGCCGCCGCCGCCGCGTTCTACCACAAGGTGCTGGGCCTGGAGACGGCGGGCGTGCCCTTCCCCGGGGGCACCTACACCTGTGTGTATCCGGCCGGGGGCGGCGACGACTCGATGTTCGGCGGCATCGTGCCGCTCGGCGAGGACCCGACCGAGGCCCGGACCGGCGCCTGCTGGCTGCCGTACTTCGAGGTCACGGACGCCGACGCCACGGTCGCCAGGGCCCAGGAGCTCGGCGGCACGGTCCGGGTGCCGGCGACGGACATCCCCGGTGTCGGCCGTATCGCCCGGCTCGCCGACCCGTACGGCGCCCGCTTCGCGGTGATCAAGAGCGCGCCCCGGCCGTCCTGACCCCCTGACCGCGGGAGTCTGTGCGTCCGGGGCTCCCCGGCTTCGCCGCCGCCGCCCCGGATCAGGTGACAGGGCCGGGCGGCCGGGTCCGGAGACAGGACCGGGCGGCCGGGTCCGGCCCCAGGACCCGGCGGGCGGCCCGGTCGGGCGGAGGGGAACCGTCCGGCGACGGGGCGGTCAGGCGGAGGCGCGCCGGATCAGCGTGGTCGGGAGGACGACGCTGTGCGGGGCGGCGCCGGTGCCGTCGGCGGCGGGGTGGCGGTCCAGGCCGCGCAGCAGCAGGCGTGCCATGAGGCGGCCCATCTCCTCTATGTCCTGACGGACCGTCGTCAGGGGCGGCTCGGTCTGCTCGGCCACGGGCAGCATGTCGTCGAAGCCCACCACGGCGACGTCCTCGGGCACCCGCAGCCCACGCTCGCGCAGCACCCGCAGCGCCCCGGAGGCGGTGAGGTCGTTGGCGGCGAACACGGCGTCCAGGTCCGGGCAGCGGTCGAGGAGTTCGCGCATGGCGCGCTCGCCCCCGGCGGGGGTGAAGTCGCTCTCCACGATCAGCCGGGGATCGGCGTCGACCATGACGTCCCGGAAGCCGTCGAGCCGGTCCACCGCCGAGGTCTGGTCCAGGGCGCCGGTGATGTGCCCGATGCGGGTGCGGCCGAGGCCGACCAGGTGCCGTACGGCCTCCCTGGCCCCGCCCCGGTTGTCGCTGTCGACGTACACGATGCCGCGCGCGGCCTCGCTCCAGCCGGGCCGGCCGCCGAACACGGTCGGCACGCCGGCCTTCTGGATCAGTCCGGGCAGCGGGTCGTCGAGGTGGAGGGAGAAGACGAGCGCGCCGTCGACATGGCCGCCGGCGAGATAGCGCCCGACCCGGGCGTGGTCGTCGCGGCCCTCCGTCAGCAGCAGCACCAACTGCGCGTCATGCGCCGTCAGCTCCTTGCTGATGCCGCGCAGTTGCAGGGCGAAGAAGGGGTCGGCGAAGACCCGGGTCTCCGGCTCGGCGATGACGACGGCGACGGCGTCGTGGCGCTTGGTCACCAGGCTGCGGGCCGCCTGGTTGGGCACGTAGCCCAGTTCCTCCACGGCCTGCCGGACCCGCTCGGCCAGCGGCTCCCTGACCCCCTCCGAGCCGTTCACCACCCGGGACACGGTGGCCCGCGACACCCCCGCCCGCGCGGCCACGGCCTCCAGCGTGGGACGCGACGCTGTCTCGGTCACTTCGGCACTCCTCACCGGCGATTGCGGATCAGGATAGACCCGGCCGGTTACGGCCGTGAGAACGCTCTCGCCGGTGTGAGGGGATCCGGTCAGGACGCCGTGGGCGGCTCCTTGCGGGCCCTGCTCGGCTGCACCCGCTTCGGCTCCCCGGGCATCTTCGGGTACTCGGGCGGATAGGGCAAGTCGCCCAGGCCGTGGTCCCGCTCGTCCCGGGCGGCCAGGGCCAGCAGCGCCTCGAGCGAGTAGGCGTGCTCGTCCATGCCGGCGTGCACGTCGCCCACCTCGGCGAACCGGGCCGGCATGGTCGCCAGGTCGAAGTCCTCGGGCTGGGCGACGCCGACCTCCTCCCAGCGCAGCGGCGCCGAGACGGGCGCGTGCGGGCGGGGCCGTACGGAGTAGGCGGAGGCGATGGTGCGGTCGCGGGCGGTCTGGTTGTAGTCCACGAAGATGCGCGACCCGCGCTCCTCCTTCCACCACTTGATGGTCACCTGCTCCGGCATCCGGCGCTCCAGCTCCCGGCCCACCGCGACCGCGGCGCGCCGCACCTGGGTGAACGTCCAGCGCGGCTCGATGGGCACGAAGACGTGCAGGCCGCGCCCGCCGGAGGTCTTGGGCCAGCCGCGCAGACCGCCGAACTCCTCCAGGACGGCGCGCAGTTCGTGGGCGGCACGGACCGCGTCGGCGTAGTCGGTGCCGGGCTGGGGGTCGAGGTCGATGCGCAGTTCGTCGGGGTGGTCGACGTCGCTCCGCCGCACCGGCCAGGGGTGGAAGGTGAGCGTGCCGTACTGGGCGGCCCACACGACGGCGGCCTCCTCGGTGGGGCACATCTCGTCGGCGCTGCGCCCGCTGGGGAAGGTGATGTGGGCGGTGGGGATCCAGTCGGGCATGCCCTTGGGCGCCCGCTTCTGGTAGAACCACTCGCCCGTGATGCCGTCCGGGTAGCGCTCGAGCGTGGTGGGCCGCTCGCACAGGGCGCGCAGGATGCCGGGGGCGACCGCCTGGTAGTACCGGGCGACGTCCAGCTTGGTGAAGCCGCGCTCGGGGAAGAACACCTTGTCCGGGCTGGACAGCCGTACGGTCCGCCCGGCCACCTCCAGTTCCACCGCATCGCCCATGCGAGCCACGGTAGGCGTGCCGCGCACACCTCGCACACCGGGCGAACACGGACGGGTACGCGCAGAATCGGTGCCATGGAGCTGCCCGTGATGCCGCCCGTGAAGCCGATGCTCGCCAAGTCGGTGGCGCGGATCCCGCCGGACATGCAGTACGAGGCGAAGTGGGACGGGTTCCGCGCGATCGTCTTCCGCGACGGGGACGAGGTGGAGCTGGGCAGCCGCACCGGCAAGCCGCTCACCCGGTACTTCCCCGAGCTGGTCGAGGCGCTGAAGGAGCGGGTGCCCGTCCGCTGCGTACTGGACGGGGAGATCGTGATCGCCCGGGAGGGGCGGCTGGACTTCGACGCGCTCAGCGAGCGGATCCACCCGGCCGACTCCCGGGTGCGCATGCTGGCCCGGACCACCCCGGCCTCCTTCGTGGCGTTCGACCTGCTGGCGCTGGACGACCGGTCGCTGCTGGACGTGCCGCTGGCGGACCGGCGGGAGCTGCTGGTGCGGGCGCTGGGGGACGCGACGCCGCCGGTGTACGTGGCGCCGGCGACGACCGACATCGACGTGGCGCGGCAGTGGTTCGAGCGGTACGAGGGCGCGGGCCTGGACGGGGTGGTCGCCAAGCCGCTCGGGCTGCGCTATCTGCAGGACGAGCGGGCCATGTTCAAGGTGAAGCACGAGCGGACGGCGGACGTGGTGGTGGCCGGCTACCGCCACCACAAGAGCGGGCCCGTCGTCGGCTCGCTGCTGCTCGGCCTGTTCGACGAGGAGGGCCGGCTCCAGCACGTCGGGGTGTCCGCCGCCTTCCCGATGAAGCGGCGCGCGGAGCTGATCGAGGAGCTGGAGCCGCTGCGGATGGACGACGTGGCCGGGCACCCGTGGGCGGCCTGGACCGAGGAGGCCGCCCACGAGTCGGCCCGGCTGCCCGGGGCGCCCAGCCGCTGGTCCGGCAAGAAGGACCTGTCGTGGGTGCCGCTGCGGCCGGAGCGGGTGGCCGAGGTGGCGTACGACCACATGGAGAACGGGGCGCGGTTCCGGCACACGGCGCGCTTCCGCCGCTGGCGTCCGGACCGCACCCCTGAGAGCTGCACCTACGCCCAGCTGGAGGAGCCGGTCCGCTACGACCTGGCGGAGATCCTCGGCCCGCCGTCCTGATCCGGGCCACCCTCTTGATCCGACCCGTGCTCCCGATCCGGCCCGCGGGCGCTCGCGGCCGTACGGCGGGCGCGGGCGGCCGGGCTCACGGCTTCATGATCACCTTGATGGCGCCGTCCTGCTTGCGCTGGAACATCTCGTAGGCGTGCGGCGCGTCCGACAGCGGCACCCGGTGGGTGGCGAAGTCGTCCACGCCCAGCGGGTCCTCGTCCGTCATGTAGGGCAGGATGTCGTCGATCCAGCGGCGGACGTTGGCCTGGCCCATGCGCAGCTGGATCTGCTTGTCGAACAGGGTCAGCATCGGCATCGGGTCCGCCATGCCGCCGTAGACGCCGCTGAGCGACACCGTGCCGCCGCGGCGCACCAGTTCGATGGCCAGGTGCAGTGCGGCGAGCCGGTCCACGCTGAGGCGCTCCGCGAGCGGCGCGCCGATCGCCCGCGGCATCACCGCCGCGGCCTGCTGGACCAGCCGGGCCACGTGGCTGCCGTGCGCCTCGGTGCCGACGGCGTCGATCACCGCGTCGGGACCGCGGCCGTCCGTCTCGTCCTGGATCGCGGTGACCAGGTCCTTCTCGTGGTGGAAGTCGCGCAGGTCGTAGGTCCGCACGCCGCGCCCGCGCGCCCGGTCCAGCCGCTCCGGGACCAGGTCCACACCGAACACCCGCTCGGCCCCGCGGGCCAGCGCGATCCGGCACGCCATGTCGCCGATCGGGCCGAGACCCAGCACGGCGACGGTGCCGCCGCGCGGCACGTCGGCGTAGGCGACCGCCTGCCAGGCGGTGGGCACCACGTCGGAGAGGTACAGGAAGCGGTCGTCGGCCGGGCCCTCGGGCACCTTGATCGGACCGTAGTGCGCCTGCGGCACGCGCAGGTACTCGGCCTGGGCGCCGGGGACGGCGCCGTACAGGCGGGTGTAGCCGAACAGGGCGGCGCCCATGCCCTCGCTGGTGACCTGGGTGGTCTCGCACTGTGTCTGCAGGCCCGTGGAGCACATGAAGCAGTGCCCGCAGGAGATCTGGAACGGTACGACGACGCGGTCCCCGGGCTTGAGGTTCGGCACCTCGGAGCCCACTTCCTCGACGATGCCCATGGGCTCGTGGCCGAGGATGTCGCCCGGTGTCATGAACGGGGTGAGCACCTCGTACAGGTGCAGGTCGGAGCCGCACAGACCGGTCGAGGTGATCCGGATGACGGCGTCCGTCGGCTCCTGGATCTTCGGATCGGGGACGTCCTCCACCCGAACGTCGCGCTTGCCCTGCCAGGTGACTGCCTTCATAACCGGCGCGCTCCCTCCGTCGCCTTCGGTCGCTGTGCGGCGCCCGGGTACCCGGGCGCCGTACGGGCGAATCGCGCCGCCGGGACCGCCGGCCGGGCCGCCGCCCACGCCGCCCGGCCGCCCCGCCCACGCCGCCCGGCCGGCGGTCCCGCACGCACGACGGCGTACGGGGCCGATCGGCCCACCCGAACGCGCCCGGTCGGAACCGATCGGGTATGGCCATCGATGAAGCGACAAACACACAATCAACAGACAACGATGACGAGACGGACGACGAGACGGGGGAAACGGTGGGCGAGGGACGAAGAAGCCGGGCACGGAGGGCGCGCGTACGGCGCGCCATGACGGTGGGGGCGCTGCTGGCCGCGCTGGCGGCCCTCTCGCCCGCGATGACCGGCTGCACGGGCGGAGGCGGCGGGCCCGAGGACGGCCGGGGCGCCTCCCAGGGCCGGTCGCCGGCCTCGCCGGCGAGCCCGGGGCGCACCGGACCGGTGCTCGCCGTGAAGATCGACAATGTGCGGCAGGCCCGGCCGCAGACCGGTCTGGATGCCGCCGACGTCGTCTACACCGAGCAGGTGGAGGGCGGTCTGACCCGGCTCATGGCCCTCTACGCCACCGAACTGCCGCCGGTCGTCGGCCCGGTGCGCAGCGCCCGCGAGTCGGACCTGGAACTGCTGCGCCAGTTCGACCGCCCCGTGCTGGCCTTCTCCGGGGCGCAGTCCCGGTTGCTGCCGCTGATCCACGCGGCGCCGGTCGCGGCCGAGTCCCCGGACGACCGGCCGGACGCCTACTTCCGGGGCACCGGCAGGCCGGCCCCGCACAACCTCTATCTGCGTCCGGCCCGGCTGCTCGCCTCACCGCCGGGCGCGGCGGCGCTGACCACCGGGTTCCACTACGGCCCCGCCCCGTCCGGCGGCCGCGCCGAGACCGCGCGCACGGTGCGCTATCCGTCGGCGCGGTTCACCTTCACCTGGTCGGCGGCGCGGCACGGCTGGCGGGTGGCCATGGACGGCACGCCCGCCCTCACCGCGGACGGCACGCCGGTGACGGCGTCGACCGTGGTGGTGCAGCATGTGCGGGTACGCCCGTCGGGCCTGCACGACTCGCTCGGCAGCCACACCCCGTACACGGAGACGGTGGGCTCGGGGAAGGCGGAGGTGCTGCGCGACGGACGGGTCCACGAGGCCACCTGGAAACGTCCGCGGGCGGCGGACGGCACCGAGCTGACGGCCGCCGACGGCAGCCGGGTCGACCTGGCCCGCGGCCAGGTCTGGGTGGTCCTCACCGGCGACGGGTGACAACTCACGAGCGCCACGGGCGACCGGCCACCGGCGGCCGGCCCTCGGCCTCGACGCGCCCGCGCGCCCACGACCGCCGCGCGGCGGGTTCACCGGCGGCGGGCCGGCGACCTCGGCTCCCGGGTGTTCATGGCCGCGGGGCGAGGTGTTCCGCCGGGTTGCGCAGGCCTTCGGCCGCGTCCGCCACGCGCCGTACCAGGTCGATGAAGAGGTCCCGCTCGCGCGGGCTGAGCGGCCCGAGGAAGACCTGGTTCATCCGGGCGGTGCGCACGCTCAGCCTGCGGTGGGTGCGCTCGCCCTCCTCGGTGGGCCGCAGCAGGAAGCGGCGGCCGTCCTGCGGGTCGCGGACCTTGTCCAGCAGACCGCGCCGGAGGAGCCGGCCGACGACCTCGGCGATGGTGGACCGGTCCAGGCCCACGCGCTCCCCCACCGTGCGCTGGTCCAGTCCCGCCTCGGCGACCAGCGCGTTCAGCACCGCGAACTGGGGCGAGGTGATCTCCTCGGAGACCATCGTGTTCCACAGCAGGTAGTGCGCCTGCTGCAGCCGCCGGGCCAGGTGCCCGGGGTGGGTGGTGAGGTCCACGGCGGCCATGTGCGCTCCTCGCATGAGTTCCGTCGCCCGACGCCTCGTAAGCGTATCGAAATCGTAGGTGCACTGAACGATACAGCCCTCACCCCTCCCCCGGCCGGTCGACCAAGGGTCTTCTTCCCTGTTCACAATGGGTCTTGACGCCGTTCGCCCATCAGTGGCAGCGTGAGGGCGACCTCGCGGAAACAATCAGTGTGCTGACTATCTCGGGCCCTCTGGAGACCGGGACGCTCGGCAGGAATGAGGCTTGTGCCGATGGACAAGGTGGTCGCCACCGCGGCGGAGGCGGTGGCCGATGTGCCGGACGGCGCGTCGCTGGCGGTGGGTGGTTTCGGGCTCAGCGGTGTGCCGAACGTGCTGATCCAGGCGCTGTACGAGCGCGGGGTGAGCGGTCTGTCGGTGGTCTCCAACAACTGCGGCGCGATGGAGTCCGGTCTCGCGGTGCTGCTGGCGGCCGGCCGGATCGCCCGGGTGACCGGCTCCTACATCGGCGCGAACAAGGAGTTCGCCCGGCAGTACCTGGCCGGGGAGCTCGAGGTGGAGCTGATCCCGCAGGGCACGCTCGCCGAGCGGCTGCGGGCCGGCGGGGCCGGCATCCCCGCCTTCTACACCCCCGCCGGGGTGGGCACCCAGGTCGCCGACGGCGGGCTGCCCTGGCGCTACGACGGCGCGGGCGGGGTCGCGCTGGCCTCGCCGCCCAAGGAGGTGCGGGAGTTCGACGGGACGGAGTACGTGCTGGAGCGCGGCATCCGCACCGACTTCGCGCTGGTCCGCGCGGCGCGCGGGGACCGGCACGGGAACCTGGTGTTCAACAAGTCCTCCCGCAACTTCAACCCGCTGGCGGCGATGGCGGGCCGGATCACCGTCGCCGAGGTGGAGGAGCTGGTCGAACCCGGCGCGATCGACCCGGACGCGGTGCACCTGCCCGGCATCTTCGTGCAGCGCGTCGTCGCCCTCACCGCGGAGCAGGCGGCCGACAAGAAGATCGAACGGCGCACGGTCTCCGGGCCCGGCCCACGAGGGACGGTGAGCGGCTGATGGCCTGGACGCGTGAGGAGATGGCCGCCCGCGCGGCCCGTGAGCTGCGGGACGGGCAGTACGTCAATCTCGGCATCGGGCTGCCCACGCTGATCCCCAACCACCTGCCCGAGGGCGTGGAGGTGGTGCTGGAGTCGGAGAACGGCATCCTGGGCACCGGCCCCTACCCGGCCGAGGACGCCGTCGACCCCGACCTGATCAACGCGGGCAAGGAGACGGTCACGGTGCTGCCCGGGGCCTCGTTCTTCGACTCGGCGCTGTCGTTCTCGATGATCCGCGGCGGGCACATCGACGTCGCCGTGCTCGGCGCGATGCAGGTCTCCGCGCGCGGCGACCTCGCCAACTGGGCCGTCCCGGGCAAGATGATCACCGGGATCGGCGGGGCGATGGACCTGGTGCACGGCGCCCGCACGGTCGTCGTGGTGATGACCCACACCGCCAAGGACGGCTCCCCGAAGATCCGCACCGAGTGCGCGCTGCCGCTGACCGGCAAGGCGTGCGTGGACCGGATCATCACCGACCTGGGCGTCCTCGACGTCACCGGCGACGGGCTGGTCCTGGTCGAGACCGCGCCCGGGGTGAGCGTGGCGGAGATCGTGGAGCGGACCGACGCCGAACTGACCGTCCCGGAGGGCCTGCTGTGAGAACCGTCTACGTGGTGGACGCGGTCCGCACCCCCATCGGCCGCTACAACGGCGCCCTGGCCCCGGTGCGCCCGGACGACCTCGCCGCCCATGTGCTGCGCGAACTCCTCGCCCGCACCCCCGCCCTGGACCCGGCCCGCGTCGACGACGTCTACCTGGGCAACGCCAACGGCGCCGGCGAGGAGAACCGCAACGTCGCCCGGATGGCCGTACTGCTGGCCGGGCTGCCCACCTCGGTGCCCGGCGTCACCGTCAACCGGCTGTGCGCCTCCGGACTGGAGGCCGTCGTCCAGGCGGCCCGCGCCATCGCCGCCGGGGACGCCTCGGTCGCGATCGCGGGCGGGGTGGAGTCCATGACCCGTGCGCCGTACGTGCTGCCCAAGAGCGACAAGCCGTTCCCGGCCGGCCACGCCGAGCTGTACTCCACCACCCTGGGCTGGCGCATGGTCAACCCGAGGATGGAGCCGCAGTGGACCGTCCCACTGGGCGAGTCCGCCGAGCTGATCGCCGACAAGCACGGCATCGGCCGCGAGCGGCAGGACGAGTTCGCCCTCGCCTCCCACCGGAAGGCGGCCCGGGCCCAGGCGGACGGCCTGTTCGACGCCGAGCTGGTCCCGGTGACCGTGCCGCGGCGCAGGGGCGGGCCGCAGGTCGTCGGCGCCGACGAGTCCGTACGCCCGGACACCTCCGCCACCGCGCTGGCCGGGCTGAAACCGTCCTTCCGGGCGGAGAACGGCACCGTCACCGCGGGCAACGCCTCCCCGCTGAACGACGGCGCCGCCGCCCTCCTGCTCACCGACGAGGAGGGTCTGAAGGCCACCGGCCGCGAACCGCTCGCCCGGATCGGCACCACCGGCGTCAGCGCCACCGACCCGCACTACTTCGGCCTCGCCCCCGTCGAGGCCGTCCACCGGGCCCTGGCCAAGGCCGGGAGGACCTTCGCCGGCCTGGACGTCCTGGAACTCAACGAGGCCTTCGCCGCCCAGGTGCTGGGGTGCCTGGCCGAGTGGCCCGAGTTCGACCCCGCGATCCTCAACCCGCAGGGCGGCGCCATCGCCCTCGGTCATCCGCTCGGCGCCTCCGGCGCCCGCCTCGCCGGCACCGTCGCCCACCAGCTCGCCCGCAAGGGCGCCGGCACGGGCGTCGCCGCCCTCTGCATCGGCGTCGGCCAGGGCCTCGCCCTCGTCCTCGAACGCTAAGAAAGCGTCAGGTGACCCCATGACCCTCACCCAGCACGACATCGACCAGGAGATCGCGGCCGAGCACGCCGCCTACGAGAAGCGGCGCGCCGAGGGCGGCCCCGTCGAGCACCACCCGCGGCGCGACTACGCGCCGTACCGCTCCTCGGTGCTGCGCCACCCCAAGCAGCCGCTGGTCGCCATCGACGTCACCAAGGACCCGGAGCTGGTCGAGCTGTCCTCGCCCGCCTTCGGCGAACGGGACGTCACCGGCGTCGACAACGACCTCACCCGGCAGCACACCGGGGAGCCGCTCGGTGAACGGATCACCGTCTCGGGGCGGCTGCTCGACCGGTCCGGACGCCCGGTGCGCGGCCAGCTCATCGAGATCTGGCAGGCCAACTCGGCCGGCCGCTACGCCCACCAGCGCGAGCAGCACGACGCCCCGCTGGACCCCAACTTCACCGGCGTCGGGCGCACCCTGACCGACGCCGAGGGCCGCTACCACTTCACCACCGTCCAGCCGGGCCCCTACCCCTGGCGCAACCACCTGGGCGCCTGGCGCCCGGCCCACATCCACTTCTCCGTCTTCGGCACGGCCTTCACCCAGCGGCTCGTGACCCAGATGTACTTCCCGAACGACCCACTGTTCCCCTACGACCCGATCCTGCAGTCCGTGACCGACCACGCCGCCCGGCAGCGCCTGGTGGCGACCTACGACCACGGCCTGTCGGTGCCGGAGTTCTCCCTCGGCTACCACTGGGACATCGTGCTGGACGGCCCGCACGCCACCTGGCTCGAAGAAGGACGCTGACCTGCCATGACGAAGATCGACACCAGCGGTGCCGAGGGCGTCCCGCCCACGCCGGCGCACACCGTGGGCCCCTTCTACGGCCATGCGCTCCCCTTCCGCGGCGGCGAGGAGATCGCCCCCGTCGGGCATCCGGACACCATCACCGTGCACGGGTACGTGTACGACGGCGAGGGGCGGCCGCTGCCGGACGCGCTGCTGGAGGTGTGGGGCCCGGACCCGGACGGCCGGCTGCCCGCCGTCGACGGCTCCATGCGGCGGGATCCTGCCTCCGGGGGCTTCCTCGGCCGCAACGGCGTGGAGTTCACCGGCTTCGGCCGCGTCCAGACCGACACCGACGGCCACTGGTACGTGCGGACCCTGCGGCCCGGCGCACGCGGCGCCGGAGCCCCGTACCTGAGTGTCTGCGTCTTCGCGCGCGGGCTGCTCGTGCACCTGTTCACCCGTATCTACCTGCCCGGCGACGAGGCCGCGCGGGCCGCCGACCCGCTGCTCGCCCGGCTGGAGCCCGAGCGGCGCGCCACGCTGATCGCCGCGGACGAGGGCCGGGCGACGTACCGTTTCGACATCCGCCTTCAGGGCGAGGGCGAGACGGTCTTCCTGGAGTTCCGGTGACACCTCCCTGCGCCGACACCGGTCTGCTCGGCCCCGGCTGGGCGGGCTCGCCCGCCGAGGCCGCGACCAGCGACACCGCCTTCCTGCGGGCGCTGCTCGACGCGGAGGCCGCCCTCACCGGCGCCCAGGCCGCGCTCGGCCTGGCCCCGCGGGCGGCGGCGGACGCGGTGCGCCGGGCGGCCGACGAGGGCCGGTTCGACGTGCGGGACCTCGCCGAGCGCGCCCGCGGCGGCGGCAACCCGGTCATCCCCCTGGTGGCGGACCTGGCCGAGGCCGTCGGCGAGGAGTACGGCCCCTACGTGCACCGCGGCGCGACCAGCCAGGACATCATGGACACGGCCGCGATGCTGGTGGCCTCGCGCACCCTCGGCCTGGTCCTGGCCGACCTGGCCCGTGCCGGGACCGCGCTGGCCGGGCTGGCCGCCGCGCACCGGGAGACGGTGATGCCGGGCCGGACCCTGACCCAGCACGCCGTGCCCACCACGTTCGGCCTCAAGGCCGCCGGGTGGCGCTCGCTGGTCCTGGACGCCCGGGACCGCCTCACCCGCGTACGGGACACGCTGCCCGCCCAGCTCGGCGGCGCGGCGGGGACCCTGGCCGCGTTCGCCGCGTACGGCGCCGGCGACCCGACCGAGCTGCCCGGGGCGTACGCCCGTGAACTGGGCCTGTGCGAGCCGCTGCTGCCCTGGCACGTGCTGCGCACCCCGGTGGCCGACCTGGCCGGCGCGCTCGCCTTCACCGCCGGGGCGCTCGGCAGGCTCGCCGCGGACGTGCTCGTCCTGGCCCGCACCGAGACCGCCGAGGTGGCCGAGGGCAGCGGCGGCGGCTCGTCGGCCATGCCGCACAAGGCCAACCCCGTGCGCTCCACCCTGATCGCGGCGGCCGCCCGCCGCGCCCCGCACCTGGCGGCCACGCTCTACGCGTCGATGGCGGCGGAGGACGAACGCCCGGCGGGCGCCTGGCACGCCGAGTGGGAGCCGCTGCGCGAACTGCTGCGCCTGGCCGGCGGAGCCGCGCGGGACGCCGCCGAGCTGACCGAGGGCCTGCGGGTGGACGCGGACGCCATGCGCGCGCATCTCGGCCTGACCCACGGGCTGATCGTCTCCGAGCGGCTGTCGGCCCGGCTGGCGCCGGTGCTCGGCCGCGCCCGGGCCAGGGAGCTGCTCACCGAACTCGCCCGCCGCGCCTACGCGGAGGGCCGCGGCCTGGGCGAACTGCTCGCCGAGCGGCCGGAGCTGAAGGACGTCGCCCTGGACGAACTCACCGACCCCGCCCGGGCCACCGGCTCCGCCGTGGCCCTCACCGACCGTGCTCTGGAGCGACGTTGACAAGCAAGCTGCTCAACCACCGCGTCGAAGGCCCCGGCTGTGCTCCGCCGCTGCTGCTGGGCCCCTCGCTCGGCACCTCGTACGCGCTGTGGGACGCGGTCGCGCCCGAGCTGGCGGTCTCCCACCGCGTGGTCCGCTGGGACCTGCCCGGGCACGGCGGCTCGGCGGCGGACCTCATCGGCGCGGGCGCGACCGTCGGAGACCTGGCCCGGCTGGTGCTGCGGCTGGCGGACTTCCTCGGCATCGAGCGGTTCGCCTGGGCGGGGGTGTCGCTGGGCGGTGCGGTGGGCCTGCATCTGGCGGTGCACCACCCCGAGCGCGTGTCGTCCCTGGCCGTGATCTGCTCCTCGGCCCACTTCAACGGGGCGCGGCCCTGGCGGGAGCGGGCCGAACGGGTCCGGCGGGAGGGCCTGGGCCCGCTGGCGGACGGCGCGGGCGCCCGCTGGTTCGCCGGCGACTTCACCGTGGAGCGGCTGATCCGCGACCACCGGGAGGCCGACCCGGCCGCGTACGCCGCGTGCTGCGACGCGCTGGCCGCCTTCGACCTCACCGACCGGCTGGCGGACATCGCGGCGCCGACGCTGCTCGTCGCTGGCCGGGAGGACCCGGCCACCCCTCCGGCGCATCTGCGGCAGATCGCGGACGCGGTGCCGGGCTCGGCGCTGGTGGAGATCCCGGGCGCCTCGCACCTGGCGCCCGCGCAGTGCCCCGGCCCCGTGCTGGCGGCGCTGCGCACCCATCTGGACGGGCCGCCCGGGCGGGGCATGGCGGTGCGGCGCGAGGTGCTCGGTGACGCGCACGTCGACCGGGCGCAGTCCCGGCAGACCCCGTTCACGGCCCCGTTCCAGGACTTCATCTCCCGCTACGCCTGGGGCGAGATCTGGACCGACCCGACGCTCAGCCGCCGCGAGCGCAGCATGGTCACCCTCACGGCGCTGGTCGCCCACGGCCACTACGACGAGCTGGCCATGCATGTGCGCGCCGCCCGCCGCAACGGGCTGACCGAGCAGGAGATCGGCGCGGTACTGCTGCAGACCGCCGTGTACTGCGGGGTCCCGGCGGCCAACTCGGCGTTCACGGTGGCCCAGCGGGTACTGGCGGAGGAACCGGCCGGGGAGGCCGCCGGGGAGGCCGCCGGGGAGGCCGCCGGGGAGGCCGCCGAGGGGTGACCGCGGCGGGCCGGGGGCTGGTGCTGTGGGCCCGCGGGCCGCGCGACGACGTACGCCCGCACGGCCACCCGCGACGACGTACGGCCATACGGCCACCCGCCCCACGTGCGACCCCACGGCCACCCGCCCCCGACGTGCGGGGCCACGGTCACCCGCGCCCACGCCCGCGCACGGCCGCACGGTCACCGGCCGCACGGTGCCGGACGGCCGGACGGCTACGGATCACCACCCGGTGCCGGACGGCGGCGGCCCGCGCCCCGGGCACGGGGGGTGTGGCCCGCGATCCGCGCCCCGGGCACGCCGTGGGCCGTGCCGACCGGCCGTGCGGGCTAGCGCAGGCCGCGGCCGGACTCCAGTACCTGCCTGGCCTGGGCGGCGAGGCCGTCGGCGCCGCAGGAACGGGCCAGGGCCAGGCCCCGGTTGAGTTCCGCCACCGAGCGGGAGGCGATGCCGTACTCGACGCGGGCCGCGGCGTGCTCGTACTGGCAGGGGGAGGCCTCGAGGTAGGTGACGGCCTGGGCGGCCAGGCGGACCGCGCGCTGGCCGGTCTCCAGGGCGGCGGCGCAGCGCAGGGCCTCTCCTATCGCCGTGTCGGTGCCGAACCGCTCGGCCTGGCGGCGCACGTCGGCGGCCAGCCGGCCGGCCCGGGCCGGGTCCTCGGCGGCGAGGGCACGGGCGAGGTCGGCCGCCCAGGGGACCATCACCGGGTTGTGGTGGCCGCGCGCGGCGGCGGCCTTCTCGGCGGACTCCAGTTCGTTGACGCCGTCCTTGGTGCGGCCCACGGCGATCAGCAGCCTGCCGCGCACCGAGCGCGGGTCGGGGATCACGATGGTGGACGGGTAGGGCGGGGCGAACCCGTACTGCTCGGCGACCTCCCAGGCCTCCTCGACATGGCCGCGGGCGAGCAGCGTGTCGACCAGGTTGCAGGACGCCGTCCAGTACAACGGCAGTCCGCGGCCCACCCGTTCGGCCAGCCGCAGCGACTCGCGCAACGACGCCTCCGCGTCCCTGAGCCGGCCGCGTCTGCGGTGGCCCAGCCCCACGTAGGCGTGGGCGAGGGCGAGATGGCCGCCGCTCCAGCCGGCCACCTCGTAGGCGCGCAGCGCCTCGGTGTAGAGGGCCTCGGCGCGGTCGAGGCGGTCGCTGTAGGCGTAGGCGCCGGCCAGCATCAGCGGCAGTTCGATGCCCCACTCGGTGTCGGTCCAGCCGAAGCCGGGGGCCAGGCGCCCGTTGACGAGGGCGCGGTCGCACAGTTCGGCGACCTCCTCCGCGCTCTCGCCGCGGGTCATGGCGTCGAAGCCGCGCAGGATCAGCAGGGCGCGTTCGGCGTTGTCGCGTCCGCTGCAGCCGGCCGCGAGTTCGGCGAGCCGCTCGGAGCGGTCCGCGGAGCCCGTCTCGCCGGCGTGCAGCCCCTCCCACATGAACTGCACGGCCTGCAGCCGGAGCCGGACGGTTCCGGGCGCGTGGCGGGCCGCCTCGGCCTCGACGGTGCGCACCGCCTCCTCCAGCTGGTTGTTGTGCAGCAGCGCCTGGGACAGCCGCCAGACCGCGTCCACGCGGGTGGCGTCGTCCAGGCCCGGCATGCCCAGCGCCCGCTGGAGGTGCTCGATGGTGGTGGCGGGCGCGGTCAGCAGGGTGGCGCAGCCCAGCTCGTACAGCACATGGGCGTGCACCTCGGGCAGGGGCGGTTCCAGCAGGGCGCGCTCCAGGCAGCGGCGGGCCGCGTCGGGGGCGCCGACGGCGAGGTGCTCGCGGGCCGCCTTGCGCAACTGCTCGACGAGTTCCTCGTCGTCGTCCGGGTGCACCTGGAGCAGGTGCCGGGAGGCCGCCGCGGCGCCGAGCCCGGAGTCGGTGACGACCTGGGCGGCGATGCCGTGCATGGCGGTGCGCAGGGCGTCCGGGATCGAGTTGTAGACCGCGGTGGCGATCAGCGGGTGCACGAACTCCAGGTCGCCGTCGCCGCCCCGGCCGGTCGCCGGGTCGGGCTCGGTGAGGATGCGGGCCCCGCGCAGCAGTTCGGCGCAGCGCACCGCGTCCTCGCGGCCCATGGTGGCCAGCCGGGCGACGAGGTCCACGGAGATGTCGGTGCCGAGGATGGCGGCGGCCCAGGCGAACCGCGTGGCGTCTATGCCGAGTTCCTCCAGGCGCGCGACGAGGCCGCCGCCGCGGGCCGAGCGGTTCAGGGCGCGCAGTTCGCCGGCCTGGGACTCCACCGGTTCGAGTTCGCTGTCCTGCACCTTGGCGAGGAGTTCGACGGTCTCGTAGGGGTTGCCGCCGGTGACCGCCCACACCTCGCGGCAGAACGGCGCGTCGGCGTGCGGGCCGAGAGTGGCGCGGGTGAGCCCGGCGGTGGCCTGCGGGGTGAGGGCGCTCAGGTCGCTCACGCCGGCCGCGGCGGCGACCGCGTCCAGCCGCCGGCCGCCCTCGCCGGGCGCCTCGCCGGGTCTGCGGGCCACCACGAGCAGCACGGACAGGTCGTCCAGCCGCTCGGTGAAGGCGGTGAGCCAGCGCAGCGTCTCCGCGTCGGCCCAGTGGGCGTCGTCGATCAGCAGCACCAGCGGCCACTCGCGCTTGGCGAGCCGGCGCACGGCGGCGACGAGTCCGTCGCACACGCCCTGCGGGTCCGCCTGCCGTTCGCCGGGCTCCGCGATGCCGAGGGCGGGGCCGGCGATGTCGTACCAGTCGCCGAGGTACTCGCGGGCCTCCTCGGGCATCAGTGACATCAGCGCGGGCTGCAGCAGCTGCCGCAGCACGTTGAAGGGGACGGAGCGCAGGGTCTCGCCGCCGCGCGCCGTCCACACGGTGCAGCCGCGTTCCTGCGCGAGCCGGCGGGTCTCGGCCAGCAGGGCGGTCTTGCCGAGTCCCGCCTCGCCCTGGAAGACCAGCAGTCCGCCCGAGGAGGAGCGGTCGGCGCACAGGGTTTCGAGAGCCGCCTCGACGGCGGCGACTTCCTCGTCGCGCTCCCACAGGGAGGCCGAGGCGGCCGCACCGGGCGGTACCTCCGTCATCCCGCTACCTCCCCAAGTCGCCCGAACGACGTACGAACTCGAGCGTAGCCTCCGCGCCGCGGAAGTGGAGCACGGTCGGGGCACCTGTTGCCGTGACGGGTGACGCCCGCGTTCCGCGGACGCCGCGCCGCCGCTCTCGACCTGCGCGGGCGGGCCCGGTTTCCCGTCAACACAACGTAATTGACGTCACGTCAGGTGGGTCGCGAGCCTCGGGTCGTGCACGCGGGCGACGCGGGCGACGCGCGGCGCGGGCATGGGGCGACCTCGGGGGCGGCATCGGTGCGGAGGGGTCGGGGCGCCGGGGGTGCCGGTGGAGCCGGAGGGCCGGCGCATCGGGGTGCGGCCGTGGCGCGGGGCGCCTGCCGTGCGGGGCGGACGTGGTCCGAGGTGCCCGTGGTGCGACAGGCGAACTGCCGGGGTGCGGCGGCGGTTCGGGGCGGGTGCTGCCGCGGTGGTGGTGCCGGGCGGAGCCGGGGTGAGGCCTCTCATCCGGTTTTCACCGACGCCTCATACGGTAAGGGCATGACGCAGGTGACTCCTCCCGGGTGGTATCCCGATCCCGGGCAGACAAGTGACGGCCCCGCCACTGAGCGCTGGTGGGACGGTGGGGCCTGGACGGACCGGACCCGGCTCGCCGGGCCGGGCACCGTGTGGGGTCCCCCGGCGCAACCGCCCGCCGGAGCGGTGCTCCCGGGCGCGGTGCCCCCGGGCGCGGTGCCCGCGGGCGCGCAGCCCGGCCCTCCCGGGTATCCCAGCCCTTCCGGCTGTCCCGGTCATCCCGGCCATCCCGGCCATCCGGTTCATCCCGCGGCCCCGGTGGCCGCGCGGCGCCGGGGGCTGCGGACGGGTGTCGCGGTGGCGGTGGCCGCCGCGGTGCTGGCGAGCATCGGGGTGGGGGTGTACGCGCTCACCGAGGACGGCGGCGGGGGCGGCGAGCGGGCCGCCTCGCAGCGGGGCCCGCGCGGTCAGGACGGCGACGGCGGCCGGGGCGGCCCCTTCGGCGGTCCGGGCGACGAGGGCGGGCGGGGCGGGTCCGGCGGCTCGGGCGGCTCCGGCGGCTCCGGCGGCGACTCGCCGGCCCCCGGCCAGTCCGAGGCGCCGAAGATCAGGAGCGGCTCGGTGACCGACCGGGCCGGCGGCATCAGCCTGCCCATTCCCGCCGGCTGGTACGGCCGGGAGCTGGGCGTGGGCGCCGAGATCACCTCCGACGACTCCTACAAGTGCCCCGGGGACACGTCGAAGGAGTGCACCAAGGGTGGTGCCTACTCGGCGCCCGCCCTGGCCTTCGGTATCCGCGGCGGGACGGCCGAGGAGATCGCCAAGTCGGACATCGCGGCCAACGCCGAGCAGTCGTACGGCGGCCGGACCTACGGCGGGATCACCTCGCACCGGGTGCTGGCCTCGAAGGCGGTGACCGTGGCCGGGCAGAAGGGCTATCTGGTCCGCTGGAGGGCCGTGACCGCCAAGGGCGCCGACGGCTACGTCGAGTCGCTGGCCTTCCCCTCGCCCGCCGACGCCCGGCGGATGGTGGTCGTGCGTTTCGGGGTGGACGCGGACCAGAAGCAGTCCGTGATCGACGACATCACCCGGGGGATCAAGGTGTCCTCGGGCGGCGGCGACGGCCGGAGCGTCTGACCGGCCCGCGGAACGTCGCCGGCCGGGCGGGGCGCCCCTCCGCTCAAGAGGAGCCCCGCCCGGCCGGCCGGGTGCGCCGCCCCCGTCCCCACGGTGCGGCGCCGGCAGGTCACCGTCCAGTCATCCCGTGGACGGCGGCCTGGGTCAAGGGGTGAGGCCGAGCGCCGGCAGCACGGCGGCCTCCACGAACCGGACCAGATAGTCCGGGCCGGCGTGCTCCCCCTCCAGCAGGGGCCGGATCCGCAGCACGCCGAAGACCTGCGCCGGCACGTAGTCCAGCGCCGGGTTGTCCGCGGCCACCTCGCCGCGCTCGACGCCGCGCCGCAGGATCTCCCGCAGCGCCGCGATCTCCGGCTCCACCAGCGTCTCGCGCAGCGCCCGCCGCAGTTCGGGGTCCTGGGTGACCGCGTGCCCGAGCGCCTGGAGGAGCCCGGTGTCCTTGGCCGACCACTCCCCCGCCGCCCGCGCGGCCTGCCGGAGGTCCTCGGCGAGCGAGCCGGTGTCGATGCCGGCGAAGCGGGAGCGGCGGTTGGCGCGCAGCGCGGCCACCACGAACTGCGGCTTGGTCTTCCACTGGCGGTAGAGCGTGGACTTGCTGCAGCGCGTGCTGGCGGCGACACCCTCCATGGTCACCGCGTCGTACCCGCAGCTGCGGATCTGCTCGAGCACGGCGTCGAAGAACTCCTTCTCGCGCTCGGGCGTCAGCTTGGAACGGCGCGAGCCGACGACCGTCTCGGGTCCGTCCGCGGCCTGCGGCGTCATCGCTCTTCTCCTCGCTCGTGTCCGGTGCGTCCAGGGCCTTCGGCGCCCGCTGTCCAGTGTGGCGCACGTTGTCGGGACGCCAGTGTACCGGTACCCGACCGTATCGGTACACTCGCGTATCGGTACACTGCCGTATCGGTACGCTCGCGTATCGATGACCGAGTACCGGAGCGGACGGTGGCCTTTGCCGCACCCGCCCCGCAGGCACACGCACACGCACACCACCAGCAAGGGGGCCGGGGCATGCATTCCCGAAGCGAGGCCGCCGACGCGGAGCCCGACGGGCCCGCGCGGCCCCCGCTGGTCCGTGAGTTCCTGCTCGTCGCGGGGCTCTTCCTGGCGTACAAGCTCGGCCGGCGACTGGCCGCGGGCCACACCGGCGAGGCCTTCCGCGACGCGCACCGCGTCTGGGACCTGGAACGGGCGGTCCATCTGCCCGGCGAGGGCCAGGTGCAGTCCCTGCTGCTGCACGGCACGCTGCCGGCGCACCTGGCCAACACCTACTACGCCACCGTGCACTTCCCCGCCACGGCCGCCTTCCTGGTCTGGCTGTACGCGCGGCGCCCCGCGCACTACGTGTGGGCCCGCCGCGTGCTCGCCGCCGTCACCGCCGCGGCGCTGGTCGCACATCTGGCGTTCCCGCTCGCCCCGCCGCGCATGCTCGCCTCGGCGGGCCTGGTGGACACCGGCCGGGTGTACGGGCCGTCGGTGTACGGGCCGCCGCGCACCGACCACCTCTCCAACCAGTTCGCCGCGATGCCCTCGCTGCACTTCGGCTGGGCGCTGATGGTGGCCGTGGGCCTGGTCGTCGCCACCCGGTCCCGCCTGCGCGCGCTCTGGCTGCTGCATCCGCTGCTGACCCTGCTGGTGATCGTGGGCACCGCGAACCACTACTGGCTCGACGCCGTCGTGGCGGCCGGGCTGCTCGCCATCGCCCTCGCGGTGATACCCGTGCCGCATGCCGCCCGGGCGGGCGGCGGGAGCCGGTTCGCCCGGGCCGGCGCCAAGAAGGACGCACTGGTCGGAGCGGCCCGATGAGCGCCGCCGTGCTCGCCGTGGTGCTGTCGCTGTTCTCGGCCGTCGCCTACGCCGCCGCGGCCGTCGCCCAGGAGCGGCTCGCCGCCCGGGGCGGCGCGGCGGGCCTGGTGCGGCTGCTGCGCTCGGCCGCCTGGTGGTGGGCCGTCGCGCTCAACGGGGCGGCCGCGCTGCTGCACGTGGTGGCCCTCAGATACGGGCCGCTCACCGTGGTCCAGCCGCTCGGCGCGCTCACACTGGTGGCCGCCGTGCCGATGGGGGCGCGGCTGGCGGGGCGGCCGGTGGCCGTGGCCGAGTGGCGCGGCACGGCGTGCACGCTGCTGGGCCTCGGGGCGCTGCTCGTGGCGGCCTCCGGGCCGGCGCCGGTGAAGGTGCTGAGCCCCGCCGAGGCGCTGGCGGTGGCGGGCGGCACGGCCGTCCTGATCGGCGCGCTGTCCCGGCCCGGGGCGCGGCCGGGGCTGCGGCACGCGACCGCCTCCGGTGTCGCCTCGGGGGTGGCCTCCGCGCTCACCCAGACGGTGACGGTGGCCGCGACCGACCACTCGGGGCCGCTGCTGAGCGCGCGGGTGGTCGTGGTGGCGCTGCTCGTCGCCGCCTTCGCGACGGGTGGGCTGTTGCTGTCACAGACGGCCTACCAGGGGGGCCTGGGCGCCCCGCTCGCCGTGGTGACGCTGGCGAACCCGGTGGCCGCCGCGGTGATCGGGCTGACCCTGCTCGGCCAGGGGCTGCGGGGCGGGGCCGGAGGAGTCGTACTGGCGCTGGCGGGCGCCGCGTCCGCCGCCTGGGGCGTGGTGGAACTCGCCCGGCCGGCCCCGTCGCCGGCGACGGGCGGGACACCCGCGCACTCCGCGACGGGGGCACCGGCACCGTCCGCGGCGGGGGCACGGGTGCCGTCCGCGCCGGCCCGGTCCGGTGCACACCGCGGCGACCCCGGGACGCACCCCGTGGCCGCCGTGCTCGGCCTGGAGCCCGGGCCGGGCTCCGGGGAGCCCGCGCTGCTGCCCCGGCCGGGGCGTCTCACGCCGCTGTGACCCTCACGCCACCGTGGCGGTCACGCCGCCGTGACGGCCGTCAGCCCAGGCCGCGGGAGTCCTGCTTGAGCGCCGTGTCGACGGTCAGCGCGGTCGCCACCACCAGGCTCAGCAGCGGTTCGGGCAGCTGGTAGTGGATCTGCAGGACGTAGTTGTCGGCCGTGGTGAACATCGTCTTCGCCAGGCCCTCCCAGGTCTTGGTGATCCGGGCGACCTCGTTGCCGGCGTGGTCCACGATGGCGAAGTTCCAGGCGCGCCAGTTCTCCGCCTTGATCGCGCCGACCTGCTGCCCGTTCGCGTTCATCGCGAAGTTGATCTTGCCGAAGACGTTCTGCTGGACGATCTCGCCGACCTGCGAGCCGTCCGGGCGGGAGACGACCACCCGCGACTTGAAGATCTTCGCGGGCCGGGTGAGCAGCAGCAGCGGCTGCCCGTAGGTGTCCCGGATCTCCAGCTTGTGCGTCATGAACTGGTCGAGGCTGGAGACGAACCGCAGGATCTTCTTCAGCGCGCTCTGCCCGACCTCGGTGACCGCGCCGATCTGGTTGCCGTTCTGGTCGAAGACCTTGTACTCGTTGGTCAGCTCGATCAGCTTGGCCTTCTGGTTCACCACCAGCACCGGCTCGCTGAACAGGGTGCCGCCGCCGGCGCCGCCCGGGGCGACGCCGGCCTGCTGCTGCACCTGGTGCTGCACGCGCGCGTCGGGACCGGCCGCCTGCGGCGGCACCTGCGGCGGCTTCTGCGGTGCCCCCGGGGCCTGTTGGCCGGCGTGGGTGTGGTCCGTCCATTGGGAGCCGTCCCAGTAACGCAGCGTCTGGGCGGCCCCGTGCGGGTCGGGGTACCAGCCTGCAGGTGTGTTCGAATGCGTGGTCACCGGGGCACATTATCGCGAGTTGGCCGGAAGGCAACCGCCCCTGCCGCCGGCCGGCCGGCAGGCGGGGCCGGACCACTCGCACCGGCACGCCCGTTCTCGACATGTGGGGCGAACCGGCACTTAAGAGGACGTCTTCCTCGCAGAGCCCCGCCACTCGTGGGCCGCTCCCCCGCGCCGGTGCGGGGAAGCGGCCCGCGGACGGCTGTGCGTCAGGGCGCCGCGTACGCCTCCACCTCGCTGAACTGGCCCGCGGGCCAGCCCGTGTTGGCGCTCACCGACAGCCGCAGCCAGTGCAGGCTGGTGCCGCCGGGCAGCGCCACGGTGACGGTGTTGCCGGTCGCCGGGTCGAAGCGGTGGTCCTGCGCGCCCACGACGGTCGTGTAGGCGGCGTTGTCGGTGCTGCCGGACACGGTGATGGTCTGGGTGCGGGCGCCCCAGGCGGACGACGGCGGCAGCTTCAGCACCAGCCGGCGCACGGTCCGGGTGGACCCCAGGTCCACCGTCCAGGACTGCGGGAAGGCGTTGTTGGCGGACTCCCAGTAGCTGTTCGCGTCGCCGTCCACCGCCTTGCCGGGCGTGTAGACGTCCTGGGAGCCGGTGGCGGTGGCCGGGCGGCCCTTGGCCAGGTTGCGGTTGGGATCGGGTTCGGGGTTGCCCTGGCCGGGCTGCGGCCAGCTGGAGCAGTCCGCCCAGCTGCTCGACCAGCCGGAGTTGCCGCCGCCGTCGGTCAGCGTGAAGGTGCCGGAGTTCGCCGGGTAGGGGCAGTTGTAGACGCCCGCCGCGCCGACCCCGGTGGCCGTGACGCCGCGGAAGGTGGCCGCTCCCTGGGTCTCGGCCTGGACGACGACCGTGCCGGTGTCGCGCACGGTGGCGCCGTCCACGGTGACGTTCCTGACGGGGTGGCCCTGCCCGCCGCCCGAGACGAACTCGAAGGCGCTGTAGGGGCTGTCGGTGATCGTGGTGCCGGTGATGCGGACCGTGGCGTTGATGGCGCTGTCGTAGGAGTCGACGCGCAGCGCGCCCATGGGGTGGTTCCAGTTGGGGTTCATCGCGCCGGCCCGTACCAGGGTGTTGCCGTCGACGGTGATGGTCCCGGCCAGCGGGCTGAAGGGGTCGAGGAACTTCTGGTTGGAGATGGCGATGCCGCTGCCGAGGGCGTTGGTGTCGGAGACGAGGTTGCCGCGGACGGTGATGTCGGTGCCGCCGTAGACGGCGATGCCGTTGGCGAGGTTGGGCTGGGACACGGTGTTGTTCTCGAAGCTGCTGTCGGTGTCCGGCGCGTACAGCGACCACATGGCGAGCGAGTCGTCCCCCTGGTTGCGCAGGAAGTTGTTGCGCACGCGCACGCCGCGGGCGTTGCCGTTGAGGTTGAGGCCGTCGGCGGTGGTGTCGAGGATGCGGTTGTCCTCCACGACCAGGTTGTCGTTGTCGCCGGTGAGCCACAGGCCGACCTTGAGGTGCTGGAGCCACATGCCGGAGACGGCGGAGTTCGGGCCGAGCGAGCCGTTGACGAAGTTGTCGGGGCTGGAGTCGACGCGCTCGGTGACCTCGCCGATGACGGCGAAGTCCTTGATGCGGACGCCTCCCGAGGAGGAGGACTGGTCGATGAACCGTGAGGTGTGCACCACCGAGTGCCAGCTTCCCGCGCCCTGGAGGGTGACGTTCTGGACGCCGCTGAGGGAGGAGGTCAGCCGGTAGTCGCCGGGCGGGATCCACACCACGCCGCCCTGGGCCGCGGCGATGGCGTCCCGGAAGGCCTGGGTGGAGTCGCCCTGCCCGCCGGGGTCGGCGCCCTTGGCGGTGACGGAGACCGATCCGGCGGGCTGGGAGGCGGCGGGGGCGACCTGTTCGAAGTCGGCGACGTCCGTGGTGACTTGAACGTTGGTGGCCTGGACGGCGATCCGGTCGCCGGCCTGGACGTCGCGGCCGAGGAGCAGGCGGGCGTTGTCGAAGAAGTGGTGGGTCCTCGAGCCGGTGATCCAGCCGGTGTCGATGTAGGAGTACTTGGCGGTGACGGGGATCGTCCGGCCGAGGCGGGCGCCGTTGACGTACACGTCGAGCGAGCCGGACTGGCCGTCGGGGACGCTGTAGGAGAGGTTCACCGCGTTGGCGGCGCGGGGCACGGTGAACTCGACGCGCTGCCCGGGGGCGAGCCGGACGGCCTGGCGCCCGGAGGCCTCGGAGGCGAGGGTGCCCTGGGTGTGGTCGGGGCCGATCCTCGTGCCGGTGGTGGTGGCGGACTCGGCCTCCACCGAGGTGAAGGGCAGGGTGGCGCCCGCCGCGGCGTGGGCGGCGGGGCTGCCGACCGCGACGAGCAGGCCGGCCGCGAGGGCGACGGTCGCTCCGATGGCGGGGATGCGCCGGATGGTGGGTCTGGTGGTGCCGCTGGTGCCGTGCATGTGCTGATCCCTTCGGAGTGGGGGTGGGGGACAGCGCGGTGCGTCCGGCCGCCGGCGCGCGTGTTCAGACGCGCAGCCAGAGGGCCGTGTCCTGCGGGAGGCGGCCCCGGTCGTCCAGGGGGCCGCTGGCCAGCAGGGGCCGGACGTGCCCGGGCAGTTCGAGGGGGCCGGCGGCGAGGTTGACCAGGCAGGCCGCGCCGTCGCCGCGGGCGAAGGCGAGGACGCCGTCGGGGGCGGGCAGCCAGGTCAGGGGGGCGTGGGCGTCGCCGAAGGCGGGGCGCAGCCGGATCGCCTCGCGGTACAGGCGGAGCATCGAGTCCGGGTCCCGCTCCTGGACGTCGGCGGCGTACGCGGCCCAGCCGGCCGGCTGCGGCAGCCAGGGTTCCTCGCGCGAGCCGAAGCCGGCGTGCGGGGCGCCGGCCGTCCAGGGCAGCGGGACGCGGCAGCCGTCGCGGCCCGGGTCGGTGCCGCCGGAGCGGAAGTGCATCGGGTCCTCGATGCGCTCGACGGGGATGTCGGCCTCCGGGAGTCCCAGTTCCTCGCCCTGGTAGAGGTAGACCGCGCCGGGCAGGGCGAGGGTCAGCAGGGCGGCGGCGCGGGCCCTGCGGGTGCCCAGGGCCAGGTCGGTGGGGGTGCCGAAGGCCTTGGTGGCGAAGTCGAAGCCGGTGTCGGCGCGGCCGTAGCGGGTCACGGTGCGGGTCACGTCGTGGTTGCTCAGCACCCAGGTGGCGGGGGCGCCCACGGGGGCGTGCTCGGCGAGGGTGTCGTCGATGCAGGTGCGCAGCCGGCGCGCGTCCCAGGGGCAGGACATGAAGGCGAAGTTGAAGGCGCTGTGCAGTTCGTCGGGGCGCAGGTAGCGGGCGAAGCGCTCGCTGTCGGGCAGCCACACCTCGCCGACGAAGACGCCGCCGTACTCGTCGGCGACGCGGCGCCAGGAGCGGTACACCTCGTGCAGTTCGTCGCGGTCGACGTAGGGGTGCGGGTCGCGTCCCTCGACGAAGTCCGGCAGGTGGGGGTCCTTGACGAGCAGGGCGGCGGAGTCGACGCGGACGCCGGCCACGCCCCGCTCGAACCAGAACCGCAGGATGTCCTCGTGCTCCTGGCGGACGGCGGGGTGGGCCCAGTTGAGGTCGGGCTGCTCGGGCGCGAACAGGTGGAGGTACCAGGTGCCGTCGGGCAGGCGGGTCCAGGCCGGGCCGCCGAACTGGGAGGTCCAGTCGTTGGGCGGGTCTTCGCCCGTCTCGCCGCGGCCCGGCCGGAAGTGGAACAGCTCGCGCTCGGGGCTTCCCGGGCCGGCGGCGCGGGCGGCGCGGAACCAGGGGTGCTGGTCGGAGACGTGGTTGGGGACGATGTCGACGATGGTGCGGATGCCCAGTTCGCGGGCCTCGGCGATGAGTTTCTCGGCCTCGGCGAGGGTGCCGAAGGCGGGGTCGACGGCCCGGTAGTCGGCGACGTCGTAGCCGCCGTCCTTCATCGGGGAGAGGTACCAGGGGTTGAACCACAGGGCGTCCACGCCGAGCCGGGCGAGGTACGGCAGCCGGGAGCGGACGCCCGCGAGGTCGCCGGTGCCGTCCCCGTCGCCGTCGGCGAAGCTGCGGACGTACACCTGGTAGATGACGGCCGAGCGCCACCAGGTCTCGCCGCCGCGGCGGCCGGCGGGGGCGTTCTCGGCATGGCTGGGCTGTCCCACGGTGCGTGCCTTTCTGTCTCGGTGAGCCGGGGCGGTGTCAGCCCTTGGTGCTGCCCGCGCTGATGCCGGCGACGATGTGCCGCTGGAAGACGAGGAAGAGCGCGACCATCGGAACGCTGGCGATCACCATGGCGGCGACGAGCACGGTGAGCTGGATGTTCTGCGACAGCTGGACGAGGGCCACGCTGATGGGCTGCTCGGCGGTGTCGGAGAAGACCATCAGCGGCCACAGGAAGTCCTGCCAGACGGCGACCAGCGCGAAGATCGAGACGACGCCGAGCACCGGCCGGGACATCGGCAGCACGATGGACCACAGGATGCGCAGCTTGCCCGCGCCGTCGATCTCCGCGGCCTCCAGCACGTCCCGCGGTATCCGGTCGAAGAACCGCTTGAGCAGGTACAGGTTGAAGGCGTTGGCGACGGCCGGCAGCCAGATGGCCAGGGGGTCGTTGAGCAGGCTGGTGTGGATCAGCGGCAGGTCGGCGACGGTCAGGTACTTCGGTACGACGAGCGCCTGCGCCGGGACCATGAGGGTGGCGAGGACGCCGCCGAGGATCACGTTGCCGAAGGCGGGTCTCAGCCTGGACAGGGCGTAGGCGGCGGCGGTGCAGAACACCAGCTGGAACGCCCAGGCGCCGGCGGCCTGCACGACGGTGTTCCCCAGGTGCCGCGGCAGCTGCATCAGGTCCCAGGCGTCGGTGTAGGCGCCCAGGTGCCAGTGCTCGGGCAGGAGTGTGGGCGGGGTGCGGGCCACCTCGTCCGGCGACTTGGCGGCGCCGGTCACCATCCAGTAGACGGGGAAGAGGAAGGCGAGCGTGAACACCAGCAGCACGGTGGTGAAGACGGTCCAGTACACGACCCTGCCGCGGGGGCGGGCGAGGGCGGCCGGGGAGACGAGGGTGCGGGTGGCGCTCATGCGTCCTCCTCGCCGGAACCGGAGCGGGTCAGCCGCAGGTACCCGGCCGAGAAGATCCCCAGCAGGACGAGCAGCATGACGCTGAGCGCGCAGGCGCCGCCGAAGTCGTTGTAGAGGAAGGCGTACTTGTAGATGAGGTAGAGCACGGTGACCGTGGCGTTCTCCGGTCCGCCGCCGGTGATCACGAAGGGTTCGGTGAACACCTGCATGGTGGCGATGATCTGCAGGAGCATCAGCATCAGGATGACGAACCGGGTCTGCGGGACGGTCACATGGCGGATGCGCTGCAGCAGGTTCGCGCCGTCGAGTTCGGCTGCCTCGTACAGCTCGCCGGGGATGGACTGCAGGGCGGCCAGGTAGATCAGGACGGTGCCGCCCATGTTGGCCCAGGTGGCCACGAGGACCAGGGAGACCAGTGCGGTGTCCGCGCCGTTGGTCCAGTTCGAGGTGGGCAGGTGCAGGGCGCGCAGCGCCTCGTTGGCGAGGCCGGCGCCGGGGTCGTAGAACCACTTCCACAGCAGGGCGCTGACCACCGGCGGGACCATCACCGGCAGGTAGACCACGACCCGGAAGAAGGCCCGGGCGTGGCGGAGTTCGTTGAGGACGAGGGCCAGGACGAAGGGGACCGCGAAGCCGATGAGCAGGGCCAGCAGGGTGAAGGTGAGCGTGTTGCGCCAGGCGGCGCCGAACTCGGGGTCGTGCAGGACGCGGGTGAAGTTGGCGGTGCCGACCCACTGGGGCGGCTGTCCTGGCGTGTACTTCTGGAAGGCGATCACGACGGCGCGGATCGCCGGGTACCAGGAGAACAGTGCGAAGCAGACCAGTCCGCCGAGGAGGAAGGCGTAGGCACGGGCCTGTTCGGCGAAGCGGCGCCGCCCCCGGTCCCCTGCCGGGGGCGGCGCCGGTTCCGGAAGGACGGTGGCCGCCCGGGCGGGCCGCCGCTCGGCCGTCTTCGTCATACCGGTCAGCTCCTGGCCAGGATGCCGTCGATCTTGCCGGAGGCGTCCTGGAGCAGCTGGTCGATGTCGGCGTCCTTCTTGGTGAGGACGGCGGAGACGACGCCGTCGAGGACGGAGTAGATCTGCTGGGCGTTCGGCGGTTCGATCTTCATGGTCAGCTTCTGGTTGCCGTCCAGGAAGGACCGGTAGTTCTCCACGGGGACGTTGGCGTTGGCCTGCTTGACCTGCTGGTCCCGGGCGTCGGCGGCGCCGGTGAACAGGCGCGGCTCGGGCAGGCCCACGGGCGCGTCGTTGGCCTTGGCGCGGGCGTAGTCGCCGAGGAAGCCCTTGCCGGGGGTGAGGAACATGTGGTCGAGCCACCTCAGGCCGGCGCGGATCTGGGCGGGGGTGGCCCGCTTGCTGAACATGTAGCCGTCGCCGCCGACCAGCGTGCCCTTGCCGCCGGGCATGGGGGCCAGGGCCAGGTCCTTGTAGTCGCCGCCCTTCTCCTTGACCAGGATCGGGATGTTGTCGGGGGCGGAGAGATACATGCCGAGCTTGCCCGAACCCATCATCTGCTGCACGTCGTTGATGACGAGGAGCTGCTTGCTGCCCATGGAGTCGTCGGTCCAGCGCATGTCGTGCAGGGTGCGCAGCACGGCGTGGCCCTCCGGGGTGTCGACGGTGGCCTTCTTGCCGTCGGCGGAGACGACGTCGCCGCCCTGGGAGTACAGCTCGGCGGTGAAGTGCCAGCCGCCCTGGTTCTGCGCGCTGTAGTCGGCGTAGCCGACGGTGCCGCCGCCGAGCGCGGCGATCCGCTTGGCGTCGGCGCGGACCTCCTGCCAGGTCGTGGGCGGCTTGTCGGGGTCGAGGCCGGCCTGCTGGAAGAGCTTCCTGTTGTAGATCAGGCCCATCGAGTACCCGGTGCGCGGGATGCCGTAGACCTTGCCGTCCACGGTGTAGATGTCGCGCAGCTGCTTCTGGATGGTGCCGTAGCTCTTGAGTTCCTTGAGGTACGGGGTGAGGTCGGCGGCCTGGCCGGTGGCGACGACGTGGTGGACGTCGGTGAAGTAGGTGTAGAAGACGTCCTCCATCTGGCCGCCGGCCAGCTTGGCGTCGAACGTCTTGGGGTCCTCGCAGGGAAAGGCGTCGTGCGCCACGACGTCGATGTCCGGGTTCCGGTTCTCGAAGGCGGCGACGTCCTGCTCGAAGAACCGCCGGTCGGTCCTGGCGCTCTTGGGCGGTTCGCAGTTGACCGTGATGCGGGTCCTGCCGCTCGCGGTGTCGTCGCCGTCCGACCCGCAGGAGGTCAGGGCAAGGGCGAGGGAGCAGACGCCGATCGCGGCGATGGCATGGCGGAACCCGGTGCGTCTCATCGGTCAGAAACCCCTCTGGGCAGGAGCGTGGACAGGAGCGGTGGGCGCCGCACACTCAAGCACCGCCACCAGCGGGGCGCAAGATGTCGAGCAGAATTTGAAATTATTCGACAGCAGACGGGATCTCCGTGACGACTCCGTGCCGGGTCAGTCCCGGGGGGCCTGCGCGGTGGAGCCCCGGACCACCAGCTCCGGCTCGAACAGCAGCTCGTCGGCCGGTACGGCGCTTCCGCCGATCTGGGCGTTGAGCAGTTCCACGGCGGCCTTGCCCATCGACTCGATCGGCTGGCGGACGGTCGTCAGCGGGGGTTCGGTGCAGTTCATCAGCGCGGAGTCGTCGTACCCGACCACCGAGACGCGGGACGGGACGTCGAGTCCGCGGCGGCGGGCGGCCCGCACCACGCCGAGCGCGAGGGGGTCGCTGGCGCAGATGAAGCCGGTGACCCCGCGGTCGATGAGCTTGGCGCCGGCCGCGTGGCCGCCCTCGATGGAGAAGATGGCGCGCGCGACGCGCTCCTCGGGCAGCTCCCCGGCGACCGCCCGCGCCGCGGCCAGCTTGCGCGCGGACGGCACGTGGTCGCGCGGCCCGAGGACGAGGCCGATCCGCTCGTGGCCCAGGGAGGCCAGGTGCCGCCAGGCCTGCTCCACGGCGACCGCGTCGTCGCAGGACACGGAGGGGAAGCCCAGGTGCTCTATGCCCGCGTTGACCAGCACCACCGGAATCTTGCGGTCGGCCAGCCGGCGGTAGTGGTCGTGCGGCGCGTCCGCCTGGGCGTACAGCCCGCCGGCGAAGACGACGCCGGAGACCTGCTGCTGGAGCAGCAGCTCGACGTAGTCCGCCTCCGAGACCCCGCCCTTGGTCTGCGTGCACAGCACGGGGGTCAGGCCAAGCTGGGCCAGCGCCCCGCCGATGACCTCGGCGAACGCGGGGAAGATGGGGTTCTGCAGCTCGGGCAGCACCAGACCGACCAGCCGGGCGCGCTCGCCGCGCAGCTGGGTGGGCCGCTCGTAGCCGAGGACGTCCAGCGCGGACAGCACCGACTGCCGGGTGGCCTCGGAGACCCCGGGCTTGCCGTTGAGCACCCGGCTGACCGTGGCCTCGCTGACCCCGACCTTCTTCGCCACTTCCGCAAGTCGTCGCGTCATGCGCGCAAGAATAGCGCAAGATATGCAAGACGTTTGCGTAACGCGCGTGCGGGCGTGGCCTGTCCCGCGGCCGACCGCGAGACCCGCCCTCCGGCTCATCGCACGGCCCACGGCGGGGCCCACCGCGAGGGCGGGGGCACGGGCACAGGCGGGGGCGGGGCGCGGGCGCGGGCACAGGCGGGGGCGGGGCGCGCGGATCAGGTGGTGGTGCGGGCCACGGGTGGAGCCGGGGCGGGGCCGGCATCCGGGGCCGGGCCCGCAGACGGGGCCGGGGCGGGAGCCGGACCCGCAGCCGGGGCCGGCTCGGGCTTCGGCGCCGGGGGCGGGGGCGGGGGCGCGGTCGGGGCTGCCCAGAGTCCGCGGATGTGGGCCAGGTGGCGGGTGAGCACCGTCCGTGCGGACGCCTCGTCGCGGGCGAGCAGCGCGTCGAGCAGTTCCAGGTGCTCCTCGGCCGAGGCGCGCAGCCTGCCCTGCTGGGCCAGGGCCGTCAGCCCGTACAGCCGGGAGCGGCGGCGCAGGTCGCGTACGACCTCCACGAGATGGCCGTTGCCCGCGAGTGCCAGCAGGCCCAGGTGGAAGCGCAGGTCCGCCTCGACGTACGCGATGAGGTCGCCGGCCGCGGCCGCGGTGACGATCTCCTGGGCCACCGGGCGCAGGGCTTCGAGGTCGGCCGGATCGGCGGTGGCCGCGAGGGCGGCCGTGGTCGGGATCTCTATCAGGGACCGGATGTGGGTGTACTCGTCGAGCTGCCGCTCGGAGACGGCGGTGACCCGGAAGCCCTTGTTCGGGACGGTGTCGACCAGGCCCTCCTTGGCGAGGTCGAGCATCGCCTCGCGCACCGGTGTGGCGGACACGCCGAAGCGCGCGGCGAGACCGGGCGCGGAGTACACCTCGCCGGGGCGCAGCTCCCCCGCGATCAGCGCGGCCCGCAGCGCCTCGGCCACCCGCTCCCGGTGGCTGGGCCTCCTGCCGCCCAGCGCGGGCAGGGCGGGGATGTGCTGCGCTGCCATGACGGTGCTCCTCCTCCTGTTGTCAGCGGACATTATGGGCGGGGCCGGTGCCCGCTCGGCACGGGCGCGTCGGCCCGTACGGCCCATGCGGCCCGCATGGGCGGGCCCGCATGGGCGGGCCCGCATGGGCGGGCCCGCATGGGCGGGCCCGCATGGGCGGGCCCGCATGGGCAGGCACTCACAGCACGAACCCGGCGGGGAAGGGGTCCTCCGGATCCAGCAGGTACTGGGCGGTGCCGGTGATCCAGGCGCGGCCGGTGAAGCTCGGCAGGACCGCGGGGCGGCCGGCGACCTCGGTGGTGCCGAGCAGCCGTCCGGTGAACCGGGTCCCGATGAAGGACTCGTTGACGAACTCGGTGTGCAGGGGCAGTTCGCCCCGTGCGTGCAGCTGCGCCATCCGCGCGCTGGTGCCGGTGCCGCAGGGCGAGCGGTCGAACCAGCCGGGGTGGATCACCATGGCGTGCCGGGAGTGCCGGGCGGTGGCGCCGGGCGCGTACAGGTGCACATGGTGGCAGCCGCGAATGGTCGGGTCCTCGGGGTGGACGGGTTCCTCCGCCTGGTCGACCGCCCGCATCAGTTCGAGTCCGGCGGCGAGGATCTCGTCCTTGCGGGAGCGGTCGAAGGGCAGGCCGAGGCGGTCCAGCGGCAGGATGGCGTAGAAGTTGCCGCCGTAGGCGAGGTCGTACCGCACCGTCCGCCCGTCGGGCAGTGTCACCTCGCGGTCGAGTCCGGCGCAGTAGGAGGGCACGTTGCGCAGGGTGACGGACCTGGCGGCGCCGTCCGCGACGGCCACCTCGGCGACGACGAGCCCGGCCGGGGTGTCCAGCCGTACGGTGGTGACCGGCTCGACGACGTCGACCATGCCGGTCTCGACGAGCACGGTCGCCACGCCGATCGTGCCGTGCCCGCACATCGGCAGGTAGCCGGAGACCTCGATGTAGACGACGCCCCAGTCGCAGTCGGGGCGGGTGGGCGGCTGGAGGATCGCCCCGCTCATCGCGGCGTGGCCGCGCGGCTCGTTCATCAGCAGCCGGGTGACGGCGTCGCGGTGTTCGCGGAAGTACAGCCGCCGCTCGTTCATGGTGGCACCGGGGATGGTGCCGATGCCGCCGGTGATCACCCGGGTCGGCATGCCCTCGGTGTGCGAGTCGACGGCGTGCAGCACCAGTCTGCTGCGCATGGTGGCCTGCTCCCTTCCGCGTCGTCGCCTTCCCCGGCCGGTCCGTTCCGCCGTCAGGCGGGGCCCGCCGCGAGGATCTCCTCGGTGGCGGCGCGGACGGCCGCCTCCTGTCCGGGCAGCAGGGCCGTGCGCGGTGGCCGCACGGGCCCGCCGTACCGTCCGGCGAGGTCCATGGACACCTTGATGGCCTGCACGAACTCCGTTCGCGAGTCCCACCGCAGCAGCGGGTGCAGCCGCCGGTACAGGTGCCGGGCGGTGGTGAGGTCGCCCTCGGCGGCCGCCCGGTACAGCCGTACGGTCGCGGCGGGCAGGGCGTTGGCGTATCCGGCGATCCAGCCCTGCGCACCCGCGATCATCATTTCCAGCAGCACGTCGTCGGCGCCCGCCAGCAGGTCGAGGCCGGGGGCGAGTTCGGCGATCCGCCAGGCGCGGCGGACGTCTCCGGAGAACTCCTTGACCGCCTGCACGTACCCCTCCCCGTGCAGCCGGGCCAGCAGTTCCGGCACCAGGTCGACCTTGGTGTCGACGGGGTTGTTGTACGCCACGACCGGCAGCCCCGCCCGGGCGACCTCCGCGTAGTGGGCGAGGACGGAACGCTGGTCGGCGCGGTAGGCGTTGGGCGGCAGCAGCATCACGGCCGGGCAGCCGGCGTCGCGGGCCTGCTCGGCCCAGCGCCGCGCCTCGGCGCTGCCGTAGGCCGCGACGCCGGGCACCACGCGGGCCGCGCCCACCGCGGCGGCGGCCGTCTCCACGACGCGGGCCCGCTCCTCGGGCGTGAGCACCTGGTACTCGCCGAGCGAGCCGTTCGGCACCACGCCGTCGCAGCCGCTTTCGACCAGCCAGGCGCAGTGCTCGGCGTAGCGGCCGTAGTCGACGGACAGGTCGTCGTTCAGCGGGAGCGCGGTGGCGACGAGCACGCCGCGCCAGGGGCGGTGGTCGGTCATGGGGCTCCTTCCCCGGTGGGCTCGTGGTGCTGCCGGGCGAGCGTGCCGAGCGGCACGGGGCAGGCGAACGGTCTTCTGGCCGGCAGGAGTTCGCATCCGGCGAGGCCCGCCACGGCCGGCCCGCACATCCGGCCCTGGCACCAGCCCATGCCGGCCCGGGTGAGCAGCTTCACGGTGCGGGCGTCGCCGGCGCCGAGTTCCGTCACGGCCCGGCGCACGGCGCCGGCGGTGACCTCCTCGCAGCGGCAGACGACGGTGTCGTCGGTGATCCGTTCCGTCCAGTGCGCGGGCGGGGCGTACACGGCGTCGAGGGCGGCCGCGAACTTCCGGTGCGTGGTGCGCGAGTTGGCGGCCCGCGCCCAGTCGGCCGCCCGCGGCTCGCCGCCCCGCAGGCGGGCCGCGGCCGACCGCCCGGCGATGTGTCCCTCCGCGGACGCGAGGGCGGCGCCGCCGATCCCGGTGGCCTCGCCGGCCGCCCACACGCCGGGCACGTCGGTGCGCTGCTCGTCGTCCACGTGCACGGCCGGCCCGGCCAGGCGGCAGCCGAGGCTCACGGCGAGGTCCGTGTGCGGGAGCATGCCGTGGCCGACGGCCAGTGTGTCGCAGGCCAGCCGCCGCTCGGTGCCCGGCCTCGGGCGGCCCGCGCGGTCGAGGGCGGCCACGGTGACGGCGGTCAGGGCGTCCTCGCCGTGCGCGCGCAGGACCGTGTGGCCGGTGAGCAGGCGTACGCGGTGGCGCAGCAGGCGGGCCGCGTGTCCGGCGGCCTCGGGCAGTTTGACGGCCAGGGCCCGTCCGTGGCGCGGCAGGGCCCTGAGGTCCGCCGACTCCACGAGTGCGGCGACCTCGGTCCCGGCCGCGGCGAGACCCGTCGCCACCGGCAGCAGCAGCGGTCCGGTCCCGGCCATCACGGCCCGGCGTCCCGGCACCACCAGGCCGCCCTTGAGCATGGCCTGGGCCCCGCCCGCGGTGACCACGCCGGGCAGCGTCCAGCCGGGGAACGGGAGCACCTTCTCGTACCCGCCGGTGGCCAGCACCAGCGCCCGGGAGCGGACGGCGACGGACTCCTCCTCGTCGGGGCCCGGCAGGGCGTGCACGGTGAAGCCGGGGAAGGCGGGCTCCACCGCCCAGATGTGATGGTCCATCAGCAGGGTGACCCGGCCCGCGGCCACGTGCGCCGCGAGGGCGTCCCGCAGCCGCCGCCAGGCGCGCCCCGGCCGGTGCGGCCGGTGCGGCCGGTGCGGCCCCGGTGGGCGCCGGGCGGCGAGGTCCGCGGCGGGCTGCCGGAGGTACTGCCCGCCGGGCGCCGGGGCGGCGTCGAGCAGCGCGACCCGCAGGCCGCGCGCGGCGGCCGCCAGCGTCGCGGCGAGTCCGGCCGGGCCGGCGCCGATCACCGCCAGGTCAGTCCGCATGGCCGGGCTCCCGCGTCTCGTGGCCGGTGCCGCGCTGGGTGCGGACGACGTCCCCGGGGCGGGCCGGCCGCAGACAGGCCCGCTGGTTGGGGCGGCCGTTGACGGTCACCAGGCAGTCGAAGCAGACCCCGATCCCGCAGAAGACGCCACGGGGGCGGCCCTCGGCCCGGGTGGTGCGCCAGGCGGTGACCCCGGCCGCCCACAGCGCCGCGGCGACCGTGCGGCCGGGCAGGACCTCGATCTCCCGGCCGTCGAAGGTGACGGTGAAGGCGTCCGTGTCGGTGAAGGCGTCCGTGACGGCGGGGGCGTCCGTGACGGCGGGGGCGTCCGTGACGGCGGGGGCGTCCCCGGGCCGCGCGCCCCCGAGGGGCCGCGGTCCGCCGGGCGGCCTGTGCCGCGGGTTCATCGGGCCTCCGGGGCGAAGCGGTCGGGCCGGAACGGCCCGAGGTCGAGGTCGGGCCGTTTCCCGGTGAGCACCTGGGCGATCAGATGGCCGGTGCCGGTGGCCAGGCCGATGCCCGCGCCCTCGTGGCCGCAGGCGTGGTGCAGGCCGGGCAGCCGGGGGTCCGGTCCGACGGCGGGCAGGTGGTCGGGCAGGTACGGCCGGAAGCCCGCGTACGTCCGCAGGGCCCGCACACCCGCGAGGAACGGGAACAGCCGTACCGCGCCCGCCGCCAGCGCCCGCACCGCGGGCAGGGACAACGAGCGGTCGAAGCCGACGCGTTCGCGGCTCGCGCCGATCAGCAGCGGACCGGCGGGGGTGCCCTCGACCACCGGGGAGGTGCGCAGCGCGGCCGAGTCGGCGGCGACGTCGGCGACGTAGTCGGCCGCGTAGACCTTGTGCCGGACGCGCGGCGGGCACGGCTCGGTGACGAGCACGAAGCCGCGCCGGGGCAGCACGGGCAGGTGCACCCCGGCGAGCGCGGCCAGTTCGCCGCCCCAGGTGCCGGCCGCGTTGACGACCGCCGCGGCGCGCAGCTCGTCCCGGTCGGTGCGCACCCCGCACACCGCGCCGTCCGGGCCGCGCAGCACCTCCGTCACCGTGCGGCCGGTGAGCAGCCGGGCCGGGGCGGCCCTGAGCAGGTGGGCGGCGGCCAGCGCGGGCATCACCTGGGCGTCCTGCGGATAGCGCACGCCGCCCGCGAGGCCGGGGGCGAGATACGGCTCCAGGTCGGTGAGGCGGTCGGCGGGGACCGGCACCGCGTCCACTCCGGCGGCGCGCTGGGCGGCGGCGAACCGCTCCAGCCCGGCCAGTTGCTCCGCGGTGGCGGCGACGACCAGGCCGCCCTTCGCCTCGTACTCGATCGCCGGGCCCAGTTCGCGGGCGAGTTCCCGCCACAGCCGCAGGGAGAGCCTCGCCAGGCCCAGTTCGGGTCCGGGTTCCTTGTCGGAGACGAGGAGGTTGCCCTCCCCCGCCCCGGTCGTCCCGCCGGCCACCGGACCGCGGTCCACCACGACCACGTCCAGGCCCGCCCGGGAGGCGTACAGCGCACACGCGGCGCCCACCACACCGGCGCCGACGACCACGACATCGCAGGTCAGCGACTCGCTCACGCCAGTACTATGTCACATACCACAGTCGCTGGGAACAGGTCCGGCGGGGTCCGTCCGCTCGGCGCGCACGCCGACGGGAGCTGTCCGCTGGGCGCACACGTCGCCGGCTCACACGCTCACACCCGGCTGCCGGACGCCGTGTCGGCCGACAGCCGCTGGGCGACGTAGATCGGGACCACGGAGAGCAGGACGAGCACGGCGGCCACGACGTTGACCACCGGTGCCTGCTGGGGCCGGGTCATGTTCTCGAAGATCCAGATGGGCAGGGTCTGCACGCCGGGTCCCGCGGTGAAGGTGGTCACCACGATCTCGTCGAAGGACAGCGCGAAGGCGAGCAGACCGCCCGCGAACAGGGCGGAGCGCACCAGCGGGAAGGTGATGTCGGCGAAGGCGCGGAAGCTGTGCGCGCCGAGGTCGGCCGCCGCCTCCTCGTACGACCCGGAGGTGCGGCGCAGCCGGGCCGCCACGTTGTTGAACACCACGACGATGCAGAAGGTGGCGTGTCCGACGACCACGGTGAACAGGCCCAGGCCGACGCCCAGCGGCTCGAGCACCGCGGAGAAGGCGGAGTTGAGGGCGATGCCGGTGACGATGCCGGGCAGTGCGATGGGCAGGACCACCACGAAGGAGATCGTGTCGCGGCCGAAGAAGCGGTGCCGGGCCACGGCGAAGGCGATCAGCGTGCCGAGGACGAGGGCGACGGCGGTGGCGCCGAGGCCCGCCTTCACCGACACCCACAGCGCGCCGCGGGCTCCGGCGTTGTCCCAGGCCACCGACCACCAGTGCAGGGTGAGTCCGGGCGGCGGCCAGCTCGCGCTGCGGTCGGGGTTGAGGGAGTTGACGAGGACCAGCAGGAGCGGGACGTAGATCACCGCGAAGCCGAGGGCGGCGGCGACGCGCAGCGCGATGCGCGTGCCACGGGAGAGCTGCATGACGGGAACACCCCTTGGAAGGACTGCCAGGGACTGCCGGGGACAGCCGGGGACAACCGCGTCACCCGGTCGCCCGGTCGCCGGATCGCCGTGTCACCGGGTCGCCGGATCGGCGGACGGGTCACCGGGACCGTGGTCACAGGCTGCTGAGGGCGCCGGTGCGGCGCATCGCCAGCAGGTAGAGCACGATGACGGCGACGGGGACGGTGCCGAGCGCGGCGGCCATGGGCAGGTTGAGTTCGATGTTGGAGTAGACGAGGTTGCCGATCAGCTGCGTCTTGCCGCCGACGATCTGCACGGTGATGTAGTCGCCGAGGCTGAGCGAGAAGGTGAACACCGAGCCCGCGGCGACGGACGGCAGCACCATGGGCAGCACGACCGTGCGGAAGGTCCGCCCCGGGCGGGCGCCGAGGTCGGCGGAGGCGTCGAGCAGATTGGCCGGCAGCTGCTCCAGCGCGGTGTGGATGGGCAGGATCATGTACGGCAGCCACAGATACGTCAGGGTGAGCACGGCGGCCGGCAGGCCGAACCCGGGTCCGGCGAGCCCGAGCGGCCTGAGCATCCAGTCGGCGAGCCCGCCCTCGGACAGGATGAGCCGCCAGGCGTACACCTTGACGAGGTAACTCGCCCACAGCGGCGTGAGGATGGCGACCACGAGCAGCGGGCGCCACCGGGGACGGGCGACGCGCGCGGTGTAGAAGGCCAGCGGGAAGGCGATCACCGCGCACAGCGCGGTGACGGCCAGCGCCACGCCGATGCTGCGCCAGATCACCTGCCGGTAGACGGCGGTGGTCAGCAGCGCGCGGAAGTTGTCGGCCGACCAGACCCTGACGACCTCGGAGGTGAAGGAGTCGGTCGTCCAGAACGCGGAGACGAACAGCGCCGTCAGGGAGCCGAGATAGAGCACGGTCAGCCACAGCAGCGGGGCCGTGAGCAGCAGGGAGAGCCGCAGCCGGGGCCGGCGGTGCAGCGTCCCGGCCAGCCGCCGGAGCGCCCTTTCCGAGCGGGTTCCGGCGGCCTGCGCGGTGACGGTCATGGTTCAGCCCTTGATCTCGGTCCAGGCCTGCACCCACTTGGCGTACGGCACGCACTTGACGTCCGTGCGGCCGTCCAGGCACTGCTGGATGGGGGTGTTCCAGAAGGCGACGCGCTTCCAGTAGGCCGTGTCGGCGGCGTGGTAGGTGGTGCAGAAGTTCTTGTCACTGGTCTGCTCGCAGGCCCGTGCGTTGGCGGGCGCCTCGCCGAAGTACTCGGCGACCTGCGCGTTGACCTTCGGGGAGACGATCCAGTCCAGCCACTTGTAGGCGCACGTGGGGTGCTTGGCCTTGGCCGAGACCATCCAGGTGTCGGACCAGCCGGTCGAGCCCTCCTTGGGGAGGAACGCCTTGACCGGGGCGCCCTCGGAGGCGGCCAGGCTGGCGATGACCTGCCAGGTGGTGCCGACCACGGAGTCGCCGCTCTTGAAGGCGGAGACCTCCTTGAGGTAGTCGCCCCAGTACTCGCCGACGTCGGCGTTCTGCTTCTTCAGCAGGGCGACGGCGGCGTCGAACTGCTTCTGGTCCAGCGCGTAGGGGTCCTTGATCTTCAGCTCGGGCCGGGTCGCCTTGAGGTAGAGGGCCGCGTCGGCGATGTAGATCGGCGAGTCGTACGCGGTGACGTGGCCCTTGTAGCGGGAGGCGTCGTCGAAGACCGCGGACCAGGAGGTGGGCGCGGGCCGCACCTTGCGCGTGTTGTACATCAGCAGGTTGGCGCCGCGGCCGTGCGGGATGCCGTAGGCCTTGCCCTTGACGGAGTTCCAGGCCTGCATCTTCAGATCCGGGAAGATGTCCTTGTAGTTGGGCACCAGGGCGGTGTTGACCGGGGCCGCGTCGCCGGAGGCGATCAGGCGCAGGGAGGCGTCGCCGGAGGCGGACACGGCGTCGTACTGGCCGGTCTTCATCAGCTTGACCATCTCGTCGGAGCTGGCGGCGACCTTGGAGTGGACCTGGCACCCGGTCCGCTTCTCGAAGTCGCTCACCCAGTCCACCTTGGGGTCGTTGGAGCCGTCCTCGACATAGCCGGCCCATGCGATCAGGTTGACCTGTCCCTCGGCCGGGCCGAGCTTCGACGGCGCCTTGAGATCGGGCGGGTTGAGGCCGCCGCCCGGGGAGCCGCTCGGCGAGCCGGAGGATCCGCAGGCGGTGGCGGCGAGCAGCAGCGCGGCGGTGACGGCCGCGGTCCGCAGGGTTCGGGTCAGGCGCACGACGTTCTCCTGGGAGGGTGAAAGGGGGCGTGGTGCTCAGCGAGGGGCGTGGTGCTCAGCGAGGGGCGTGGTGCTCAGTGGGAGGGGGCGTGGTGCTCAGCGGGCGTCGGGGATCGCGACGGCGTGCCGGCGGTGCCAGGCCAGACGGACCCGGGTGCCGCGCAGTGCGGCGACGTCCTCGGCGGACGTCTCCAGGTTCTGCTGGAGGGCGGTCAGGCGTCCGCCGGCGTCCAGGTCGACCAGGAAGCGGGTCGCGTCGCCCAGGTAGACGACCTCGGCGACGGTGCCGGTGGCCGACACGTGTTCGGGCTCGTCGGCGCTCGCGGACTCCTTGAGCACCCGGATCTTCTCCGGGCGCACGCTGTGGGTGCCAGGGGTGCCGAGGACGCGCTGGGCCGCCTCGCCCCGGAGCAGGTTGGAGGTGCCGACGAAGGAGGCGACGAACGGGGTCGCGGGGCGCTCGTAGATCTCGGCCGGGACGCCGACCTGTTCGGCGCGCCCCTGGTGGAAGACGGCGATGCGGTCGCTCATCGTCAGGGCCTCCTCCTGGTCGTGGGTGACCAGGACGAAGGTGATGCCGACCTCCCGCTGCAGCGCCTTGAGTTCGACCTGCATCTGCTCGCGCAGCTTGAGGTCGAGGGCGCCGAGGGGTTCGTCGAGCAGCAGCACCCGGGGCCTGCCGACGAGGGCGCGGGCGAGGGCGACGCGCTGGCGCTGACCGCCGGAGAGCTCGGACGGGCGGCGCTTGCCGTAGCCCTCCAGGCGCACCTCGGCGAGTGCCTTGCGGGCGCGGACCAGCCGCTCCGCCCGGGGAACCCGGCGCACCTTCAGGCCGTAGGCGACGTTCTGCTCGACGGTCATGTGCGGGAAGAGGGCGTAGTCCTGGAACACCGTGTGGACGTCCCGCTCGAAGGGGGCGAGCCGGGTGACGTCCTTTCCGGCGAGTTCGACGCGGCCCGCGGTGGGGGTCTCGAAGCCGGCGATCATGCGGAGCACCGTGGTCTTGCCCGAGCCGGACGGGCCGAGCATGGAGAAGAACTCCCCGTCCCGGATCTCCAGGTCGAGCCCGGCCACCGCGGTCGTCTCCCCGAACGTCTTGCGAAGGCCCTGGAGCCGGATCGCGCTTCCCTCCATGCGGGAACCTTTCTGGCGCTTTCGAACGTTGCAGGGAAACATATGAAGTCATAGTTCAAAGCTCAAGACCACCCGATGGCAAAACTTGGGTCAACTGGCAAGGTGGTGGCCGTGGAACAGCGACACATCGACACAGGTGCCGGGGCCGCGGGCGGCTGGGGCGCCACCGGCGCGGACGGTACGCGTACGCCGGGCGCGAGGGCGGGCGGCAGGGGCGGGAGCGCGGGCGGTACGGGCGGTACGGGCACGCGTGCGCGCGGTACGGGCACGAGCACGCGCGGTACGGGCGTGACCGGCGCGAACGGGACCGGGGCGGGTGGGACCGGGGCGGGTGGGAGCGGCGTGAACAGCACCAGGGCGGGCGGGGCCGACGCCCGGGCGAGCGGGGCGCACGTGGCCGTGTTCGCGCCGGTGGACAGCCGGGCCCGGGTGGACGCCGTGGTGCGCAGGATCGGCGACGCCATAGAGCTCGGGCTGCTCTCCGACGGGGAGCAGTTGCCGGGCGAGAGCGAGCTGGCCGGCCGGCTCGGCGTGTCCACGGTGACCCTGCGGGAGGCGCTGATGGCGCTGCGCCAGCAGGGGCTGGTCACCACCCGGCGCGGACGCGGCGGCGGCAGCTTCGTCTCGCTGCCCGAGGCGCCCGCCGAGGAGCGGCTGCGCACCCGCCTGCGCGACTGGAGCAGCGAGGAGCTGCGCGACCTCGGCGACCACTGGGCCGCGCTGTCGGGCGCGGCGGCCCGGCTCGCGGCCGACCGCACGGAACCGGACGACCTGGGGCAACTGCGGCGCACCGTGGCCGAGCTGTCCCGGGCACCGGATGCGGGGGCGCGCAGCAGGGTGTACGGCAGGTTCCACGTGGAGCTGGCGGCGGCGGCGCAGTCGGCCCGGCTCACCCGGGAGCAGGTGGCGCTCCAGACCGAGGTCGGGGCGCTGCTGTGCCTGGTGTTGGGCGACGACGAATATCGTGAAGAAGCCGCAGATCGTCATCGTGCCGTGATCCGCGCCGTGCAGGATGGGGCCCCTGATTCGGCCCGTACCCTGGCCGAGCGGTGCGTCCAGGAGTCGGCGGCGCGGCTCATCGCCCTGCGGCTGACCCTGTAGGGGCCCACAGGGGGCCCGGTCCGCACCGTGCCCGGCCCCGTCCGCTGGAGGACGCCATGAGCACGAGTCCGGCAGTCGTCGGCCCGCCGGCCGCGTCCGCTGCGACGGCCGGCGAGGAGCGCGTCGCCGCACGGGTGGGCCACGCCCTGGAGGCGGTGTTCGAGTCGGTCGCCCAGACCCGTGCCGACACGGCCGCCCTGCTGACGCGGGTGGCCGCCGAGGGGCGCCGGCCGGCCAGCGCCGACCTCGCCGCACTGCGTCCGGGGCTGCATCTGCGGCTGCGGCGGGAGGCCTTGGTCTCCGGCGTCGGTTTCGTCGCCGCGCCAGGCCTGCTGGGCGACGTACCGGCGTGGCTGGAGTGGTGGCAGAGCACCGCCGAGGGCGACGTGCGGCCGCTGCTGCTCGACCTGGACCCGCGGCAGTCGGCGTACTCGGACTACACCCACTGGGACTGGTTCGCGCTGCCCCGGGACACCGGGCGGCGGGCCGTGGCCGGGCCCTACGTGGACTACCTCTGCTCCGACGAGTACAGCCTCACCCTGTCCGCGCCGGTGGAGGTGGCGGGGCGGTTCGCGGGGGTGGCCGCGGCCGACGTGTACCTGCGGCACTTCGAGGCGGCGGTCCTGCCGCTGCTGCGGGAACTGCCCGCTCCCGCACACCTGGTGAACGCGCGGGGACGGGTGGCGGCCTCGGCCGACCCGGCGCACCTGGCCGGCTCCCTCACCCGCGGTCCGGACTTCGCGGCCGTGCTGGACCGGGCCGGCGTGCGCACGGTGGGCGCGAGACGGCTGGTGCCGTGCCGGGGTGTGCCGCTCGTCCTGGTGGTGGGAGAGGGATGAGACGGCCCCGCGGCCGGCCGGGGACGGCCGCAGGCGCGGTGGCCGTACGCGCAGTGGCCGTACGCGCCGTGGCCGGTTCCGCACGGCCGGCGCGCGAACGCGGGGGCGGGTCCGGCGGCCCGGTACGGCGCCGCGAGCCGAGGACCGCCGGAGGCGGGCGCTCCGGCCCGGTACGGGGCTACGGCCTGAGGACCGCCGGGAGTGCGCCCTGCGGCCCGGTACGGCGCCGCGAGCCGAGGACCGCCGGAAGCGGGCGCTCCGGCCCGGTACGGGGCTGCGGGCGGAGGACCGCCGGGAGCGCGCCCTGCGGCCCGGTACGGCGCCGCGAGCCGAGGACCGCCGGAAGCGGACGCTGCGGCCCGGTACGGGGCTGCGGGCGGAGGACCGCCGGAAGCGGCGGGCCCGGCGCCGTCGGCGACCTGAACGCCGACGGTGCCGGGTCACGCCTCCGGGGCCGGGACCACGCTGAGGTGCCCGGAGACGCGGCGCGCCCGCCGCGGACGGCGCGCTTCCGCCGTGTGGCGACGCGCGTCACGCAGGACCAGAGTCAGGCGGGTGTAGCCCAGCTCCCGCAGGGTCGCGGGCGTCTCCTCGACGATCCGGCAGTCGGTGGCGCCCCAGCGCGGGTCGGGGTGCAGCAGCGGACGTACCGCGCCGTCGGGCTCGGCGGCGGACTCGCCGACCGCGCGGATCCAGTGCGGCAGGCCGTGCCGGTAGGCGGCCTCCATGATGGGGTCCTGGGCGATGTCCCGGCGGATCGCCTGCAGGCCGCGGTCGTGCCCGCAGCGCTCCACGGTGGCCGCGAACTGCGCGAGCATCGGCAGGCACCAGCGCGACTCGTGCTCGCCGAGGACCGTGGCCGCCTCCGGGTGGAACAGCACGAAGCGCAGGAAGTTGTCGGCCGGCATGGCCGTCGGATGGGGGCCCACGCCACCGAACAGGGCGGCGAAGGCGCTGTTGGTCAGAACCACGTCCCACCGGTGGTCGACGACGAGCGAGGGAAAGGGGACGGCCTGGAGCAGCGTGGCGTAGTCGCGCAGATAGGCCTGCGCCTCGTCACTGACGGGGGCTGCGGGCGGCGCCGACCGCTGCCCTCCTGCTCGAAATGCCATCGGGAGGTCACCCCTTATGCCTCTGCGGCCTTCACGCGGCGCCTTGATCCTGCTGCTCAGCAAGTGCCCATGTCAACTATCGTGGCATTTCATGCCGGTTCACGGCCGAAATTGGCCACAGTTGTGGCGAGACCTGGATGTGAGTTCGAACCACCCGCTACTCTCCGGGAAGTTCACGGCGCCCCGCCTTGTGAGAAGTCTGTGAGAGACGTAGGAGATCTGTCGGTGACCGATGGCATCGAGGGTCCGGACACCACGGCGCCGGCCGTGCTGCCGGCCGTCGTCGCACGCGTCACCGCGCTCGCCGACCGGCTCGGCGTACCCCACGCGGAGGTCTTCGACACCGGACGGCTGTCGGTCGCCTGCGGTGTGCCGGAGCCCGTGGTCCGGGCCCTGCTGAGCGGCCGGCCCGCGGGCGAGCCCGATGTGCAGGCGCGCTTCCTGCAGCGGCTGGACCTGCTGCGCCGTACCCGCCTCAAGCCGAACGGGCGGCGCTACACCCAGCAGGAGATCGCCGACGGCGCGGGCATGTCGCGGCAGCAGGCGGGTGCCCTGATCAACGGCGACCGGCGTCCCACCATGGAGCACTGCGACGCCATCCAGCGGTTCTTCCGGGTGCACGCCGGCTTCCTCACCGCCGAGGACCCCGAGGCGCTCGCGGGCGCCCTGCAACGCACCGAGCAGGAACTGCTGCAACGTCTCGCCGACCGCGAGCGCGAGGCGGCCGCGGCCGCCGACGACCCGCTGGAGCGGCTGCTCCAGGACCACGGGGTGCGCGGAATCGCCTGGCGGGCCGCGCAGTTGCCCACCGACCAGCACCGCGACAAGGTCGCCGAGTGGCTGGACATGCTACTGGAGAGCGTCAAGCGGCCCGAGACGTGATGCTGGGGAGAGGTGTGAGCATCGACAGGGACATGCGCCGACTGTGCGGCGAACTGGTGGGCGAGCTGACGCTGCCGGCACCGGCCCGGCCCGCCGACCTGTACGCCGCGCTGTGCGACGCCATGAGCAGGCGCCGCGGACGGCCGGTCCGCTACCGTACGGCGCCGTTCCCGCCCGGGACCGCCAGCGGGCTCTGGCTCGACATGGCCGACCAGGATCTGGTCCTGGTCGAGGAACGCACCGCGCCCGACCACCAGTTGGTGATCCTCGGCCACGAGCTGTGGCACATGAAGGCCGGGCACTGCAGTCACCACGTCGACGAGGTGGGGGTCGCCACGCGCCTGCTGGACGACGCCGCCGACCTGCCCGCGGCCGTCCGCCACGTGGCCGCCCGCAGCCGCTTCGACCAGGCGGAGGAGGAGCAGGCCGAGCGGTTCGGACTGTTACTGGCCAGCAAGTGCCGTACCTGGCTGGCGGGTTCCTCGCTGCGGGCGCCGGTCCAGCGCAACCGGCTGGCGGGACGGATCGAGGCCTCGCTGGGCTACCTGGGCGGCCGCGCGGAGGGGGACACCTCGCCCAGGGGCCGCTCGTAGCGATCACCGGACGGCCCTTTCCCGCCGAGTGACCGCTCCTTCCCGCCGAGCGGGGGAACGGGGGCGGAGCACGGCGGATTGTCAGTGGTGGGCGGCAAGCTGGACGGTGCGCCACCGCTGGGCGGAGGCGCGTGTGCGCCGCCCGGACGCCCGGGCGCGTGACCGAGACGCCGAAACCGGGGAGAGCGATCCATGCCGACCGCCGTACTGACCGACCGCGAACGGACCGCCGTCCAGGCCTATCTGCGACTGCTGCACACGGTGCGCGCCGCCTTCGACAGCCCGGCGGGCCCGGGCCGCGCCCCGCTGGTCCCGCCCGCCGTCCTCGCCGAGGCGGAACAGGCCCTGAGCCGGGCCGGCCTCGCGGGCAACGAGGAGGCCTTCTTCGAGCTGCTGCGCCACGCGGGCGGCCGGCCATGACGGCGGACCGCCGGGCCGGACGCCCGCCGCCGGCCGCGCCGCCGTCCTGACCCTGGCACGGCACGGCACCGCCTCCACCCCTACGGCCCCTACGCCCCTACGCCCCTACGCCCTGGCGTACCGTCACATGTGCGGCACCGTCACGGCGGTGGCCAGCAGGTCGTCCGTGGCGGTCCACCGGCCCTCGAAGTGGGTGAGGCGGTGGCCGTCCACCAGGGGGCCGGGGACCAGCAGGGCGGCTCGGAGACGGCCGTGCCGCGGTGTGCCGGGACCGGGAGCCGGGTGGAGTTCGATGTCGGCCTCCGCGAAGTCCAGCCACCGGCCGGTCAGCGGGAACCAGGCCTTGTAGACGGACTCCTTGGCGCTGAACAGCAGCCGGTCCCAGTGCACGTCGGGCCGTCGTGCGGCGAGGCGGGCGAGCCGTTGCGCCTCGGCGGGCAGGGCGACGGCGTCCAGGACGCCGTCCGGGAGCGGGGCGTGCGGTTCGGCGTCGATGCCGAGCGAGGCCAGGTCGGCCACGCGGACCAGGGCGGCGGCGCGGTAGCCGTCGCAGTGGGTCATGCTGCCGGTCAGGCCCCGCGGCCAGCGGGGCGCGCCCCGGTCGCCGGGCAGCACGGCCTGCGGCGGGACGCCGAGCTTCGCCATGGCCCGGCGGGCACAGGCCCGTACGGCGGCGAACTCCCGGCGGCGTTTGGCGACCGCCCGCGCCACGACGACTTCCTCCTCCGGATGCAGCGGAGCGCGGTCGGTCCCGTCGTCGCCGTGACTCTCCACGACCACCACCGAGTCCGGCAGCAGTTCCCCGATCACCCGGTCACGTCCTCGGCCGGCAGGACGCGGCGCAGCCGGCCCGGCGGTTCCGGTCGTTTGCTCCACTCGCGGGGGTAGCCCACGGACACCTCCTCGAAACGGACGCCGTCGTGCCGGGTGGTGCGGGGGATGTGCAGATGGCCGTAGACCACGGCGGCCGCCCGGAACCTGCGGTGCCAGTCGCCGGTCAGCCGGGTGCCGCACCACATGGCGAACTCCGGGTACCACAGGACGTCCGTGGGGTGCCGGTGCAGCGGATAGTGGTTGACGAGCACCGTCGGCAGGTCCTCCGGCAGCGCGGCGAGGCGCTCGGCCGTCCGCCCGACCCGGGCCCGGCACCACGCCTCGCGGCTCGGGTAGGGGTCGGGGTGCAGCAGGTACTCGTCGTTGCAGACGACGCCGGTGCGGCGGGCGTGGGCGAGGCCCTCGTCCTTGGTGGTGCTGCCGGCCGGCAGGAAGGAGTAGTCGTAGAGCAGGAACAGCGGTGCCACGGCCACCGGGCCGCCGGGTCCCTCCCAGAGCGGGTAGGGGTCCTCGGGCGTGGTCACGCCCAGTTCGCGGCACATCTCCACGAGGTGCTCGTAGCGTGCGACGCCGCGCAGCGTGACGGTGTCCCGCGGGTGGGTCCACAGTTCGTGGTTGCCGGGGACCCAGACGACCTTGCCGAAGCGGCCCGCCAGCGTCTTCAGCGCCCAGCGGATGTCGGCCACCGTCTCCGCGACGTCCCCGGCCACCAGCAGCCAGTCCCCGTCCGAGTCCGGTGCCATCCGCTCCACCAGGGCGCGGTTCTCGCCGTAGCCGACGTGCAGGTCGCTGACGGCCAGCAGCTGCCCGGATCCCCCGGCCGCGGTCACCTCTCGTCCCCTGTCGCGTGCACGATCACCACAAGAGCACACCCGGCCGGACGGGGGCAAGGGCGCCCCGCCCGGCGGGCCGCCGCGCGCGCCGCACATCCGTAACCGGCGCGTTGCACGCCGGGGGCGGGACCAGTCGTATGATCGGCCCGACACCACCGACCAACTCCCTCTCGTGCAGGGCGGTTCGGTGTCCCTTCCTCCCCTCCGGCCGGGCACGGCCCGCTTCGCCCTGCCCGCGCACCCCGAAAGGCGGCCTGCATGGTCTCTCGCGTACGCGTCTGGCTCAACCGCACGTACGCGGAGAACGTGTTCTTCATGGATCAGCTGCGCGGGAACCCCGCCGGCCGCGCGGTCGAGATCCACGCCACGCACGGCGACCCCGACTCCCCCGTGCTCGCCGCCGCCGACACCGCCGAGCTGGAGCCCGAGGACCTGTCCCCGGCGGGCTACGTCGAGTACGCGCTGGACCAGTGCCGGCGGCGCGGCATCGACGTGTTCGTGCCCCGGCTGCACCAGGCCGCGATCGTGGCGCACCGGGCGGAGTTCGCCGCCGCGGGCACGGCGCTGCTGGCGCCGACCCCGCAGGCGGTGGCGGTCTTCGAGGACAAGGCGACGGCCTACGAGGCGGTCCGGTCGATCGGGGTGCCGGTGCCGCCGTGGTGGCGGGTGCGCACCGCGGGCGAACTGCTCGCCGCGGTGGAGGAGCTGGAGGCGGCCGGGCAGCGGGCGTGCTTCAAACCGGCGTCCGGCGCGGGCGGGGCGGGCTTCCGTGTCCTCACCCGGGACCCGTTCTCCCTCGCGCAGCTGAGCGGCTTCCCCGGCCCGTACGTGCCCCTGGACCTGGTCCTCGGGGCGCTGGAGCGGGCGGACGGCCCGGTCGACTGGCTGGTGATGCCGCGCCTGGACCAGCCGGAGGTCTCGGTCGACTGCCTGACCGGCCCGGACAACCGGATCCGGCTCGCGGTGGGCCGGGTCAAGAACGGCCGGCGGCGCGGTTTCACCCTGCACGAGCAGTGGCTGGAACCGGCCCGCCGGATCGCGGAGGGCTTCGGGCTGCACCACCTGTCCAACATCCAGTTCCGGCTGTACGGCGGGCGGCCGGTGCTGCTGGACGTCAACACCCGTCCGGCGGGCGGGCTGCACCAGCTGGCGCAGTGCGGGATCAACGTTCCGTGGGCGGCGGTCCGGCTGGCGCTGGGCGAGGACCCCGGAGAGATCACGCCGCCGTTCCTCGGCCAGGACTACACGGTGGTGGCCGGGCCGCGCCCGCTGCGTCCGGTCTCGCTGCCGCGGCAGCGGACGCGGCGCGGCGGCCCCCTCCTGCCGGCCGTGCCCGCGCCCGCCACGGCACCCACGGCGGCACCCCCCACCGCACACGCCACACCCACCACACCCGCCTCAGCACCGAACGCGGCACCGAACGCGGCACCCCCGGGCGACGTGCCGTCCGGGACCAACCCGCGGACGATCACACCCGCCTGACCGCGGCGCCGGGAGCCCCAACCCGCCCCCGGTTCAGACCAATTGCGGCGCCATCCCTTGACACCGCGATTGGTCCATACCAACTTGGTTGCGCACTCTCCGCACGGGCACCGGTTCCGGCCGTGCCCCTGCCTGCCCTGCCTGCCCTCCCGAACACCCCCACTCCTTCAGGGAGATCGCGTGCGCGACACACTCAGACGTCCCAGACGCCGGCTCCTCGCCCTGCTCGGCTCCGCGGCCCTGGCCTTCGCCGGAGCCATCGCCCTCCCCGGCACGGCCCACGCGGCCAACGTCCTGTCCAACCCCGGCTTCGAGTCGGGCGGCCTGTCCCCCTGGACCTGCACCGGGAACCTCGGCTCCGTCGTCTCCTCCCCCGTGCACGGCGGGTCCCGGGCCCTCGCGGGCGCGGTGACCTCGAGCGACAACGCCCAGTGCAGCCAGACGGTCGCGGTCCAGCCCAACACGACGTACAAGCTCACCGGCTGGGTGCGCGGCTCCTACGTCTACCTCGGCGTGAACGGCGGCGCCTCCACGTGGACGACGTCCCCGTCGGCCTACAGCCAGCTGTCGGTGTCCTTCACCACCGGCGCCTCGCAGACCAGCGCCACCATCTACGTGCACGGCTGGTACGCCCAGGGCACCTACAACGCCGACGACATCAGCCTGGACGGCCCCGGCGGCGGTGGCGGCTCGGACACCCAGGCGCCCAGCGCGCCGACCGGGCTGACCTCCACCGGCAAGACGTCGTCCAGCGTGTCGCTGAGGTGGAACGCCTCGACGGACAACGTGGGCGTGACGGCGTACGACATCTACAGCGGCTCCAGCCGGGTGCTCAGCGTCTCCGGGACCAGCGCGACGGTCAGCGGCCTGTCCCCCAGCACGAGTTACACCTTCACCGTGAAGGCCCGGGACGCGGCCGGGAACGTGTCGGGCGCCTCGAACTCCGTCGGCGTCACCACGGACGCCGGCACCGGCGGCGGCACCGGCTTCAAGCAGGCGGCCCCCTATCTGTTCGAGGGCTGGGGCGACCCGCCGAGCCCGTCCACCGTGATGAGCGCGACCGGAATCAAGTGGTTCACGATGGCGTTCGTGCTCGACTCCGGCGGCTGCAACCCCGCCTGGGACGGCAGCCGTCCGCTGACCGGCGGGGCCGACCAGAGCGCGATCAACCAGATCCGCTCGGCGGGCGGTGACGTCGTACCGTCCTTCGGCGGCTGGCAGGGCAGCAAGCTCGGCGCCAACTGCTCCTCCGCGAGCGCGCTCGCCGGGGCCCTGCAGAAGGTGATCGACGCCTACGGCCTGAAGGCGATCGACATGGACGTCGAGAACACGGACGAGTTCGAGAACGAGGCCGTCCAGGCGAAGATCCTCACCGCGCTGAAGACCGTCAAGGCCAACAACCCGGGCCTGAGGACGATCGTCACCTTCGGCACCTCGACCACCGGCCCGACCTACTACGGCAACCGGCTGATCGAGCAGGCCAAGTCGCTGGACGCCGGCATCGACGTCTTCACCATCATGCCGTTCGACTTCGGCGGCGGCTCCGACATGTACGGCAACACCGTGAACGCGGCCGAGGGGCTGAAGGCCAAGCTGAAGTCCACCTTCGGGTGGGACGACGCCACCGCCTACTCCCACATCGGCATCTCCGGCATGAACGGCCTGTCCGACCAGCAGGAGAACACCACCCCGGCGATCTGGACCCAGATCCGGGACTGGGCCAACGGCCACCACATCGCGCGGCTCGCGTTCTGGGCGGTCAACCGCGACCGGCCCTGCCCCGGCGGCGGCGTGGTGAGCAACTGCTCCGGCATCAGCCAGAGCAACTGGCAGTTCACCTCCATCACGGCCGGCTTCACCGGCTGATCCACCGGGCACCGCCCTTGGCGTCCCCCCGGTCCGGTCGCCCGGACCGGGGGGACGCGGACGTCCCCGTGGGCTCCCCCGCTCCCCTGCGCCCCTTCCCCGTCCGGATTTTTTTCCTCCGGGGGTGTATCAGGGGCCGCGCCGCCGGCTCTCAAGAGTGGAATCGGGGGACGCCGGGGGATCACGGGGGCGGGGGAACGGGGGAACGGGGGCCGGGGGAGCACGGGGGAACGGGGGCCACGGGGGAGCACGGGGGAACGGGGGCCACGGGGGAGCACGGGGGCAGGGGCGGCCGGTCGCGTACGGGGGCGCGACCGGCCGCCCCCTCGACGTGCCGGTCGTCGTCGCACCCGGGTCCCGGGCGTTCAGGACAGGTACGCGAGCCCCGGGTGCACCCGGAGGTAGCCCTCGACCAGCCGGCGGGCCACGGCGACCGAGTCCACGAGCGGATGCAGCGCGAACGCCTTCACCGCCGCCGCACGCGAGCCCGAGCGGGCCGCCGCGAGCACCTCGCGCTCCACGGCCTTCACCGCGCAGACCAGACCCGTGGCGTGACCGGGCAGGGGGTCCACCGACACCGGGTGCGCCCCGTTCGCGTCGACCAGGCAGGGGACCTCGACGACCGCCTCGTCGTCCAGCACCGAAAGGGTGCCGCGGTTGCGGACGTTGAGGATGAGCGTGGTGCGCTCGTCGCGGGCGATGGCCCGCATCAGGGCCAGGGCCACCTTCTCGTACCCGCCGGACAGGTCCTCGGCCTCGCGCTCCCCGGCGCCGGCCGACTCGCGGTTCTCGGCCATGTACGTGGCCTCGCGCTCGGCGCGGGTGCGTTCCCACGCCTCGAGCGCACGGGCCCCCGGGTCGGCGAGTTCCTCGTAGAACCGCGCCTGCTGGTCGCGCAGGAAGGCGCCGCGGGTCTGCCGGGCCTGCCGGTAGGCCCGCACGGCCTCGCGGTTGAAGTAGTAGTAGTGCAGGTACTCGTTGGGGATCGCGCCCAGCGAGCGCAGCCAGTCGGCGCCGAAGAGCCGGCCCTCCTCGAAGGAGCCGAGCAGCACCGGGTCGGCGAGCAGCCGCGGCAGCAGGTCCCGGCCGGCGACGTGCAGCCCGCGCACCCAGCCCAGGTGGTTGAGGCCCACGTAGTCGATCCAGGCCCGCTCCGGAGGGACCCCGAGCACACGGGCGACGCGCCGGCCGAGGCCGACCGGCGAGTCGCAGATGCCGATGACCCGGTCGCCCAGGTGGCGGGACATGGCCTCGGTGACCAGTCCGGCCGGATTGGTGAAGTTGATGACCCAGGCGTCGGGAGCGAGCCGTGCCACCCGGCGCGCGATGCCGACGGCGACCGGCACGGTCCGCAGACCGTAGGCGATGCCGCCGGCGCCGACCGTCTCCTGTCCGAGGACGCCCTCCGCGAGCGCCACCCGCTCGTCGTCGGCGCGCCCCTGGAGGCCGCCGACCCGGATGGCGGAGAAGACGAAGTCGGCGCCGCGCAGCGCCTCGTCCAGGTCGGTGGTGGCGGTCACCCGGGGCGCGTCGGGCGACCCGGAGGCGGCGGCCTGCTCGGCCAGCACCCGGGCCACCGCGGACAGCCGCCCGCCGTCGACGTCGTGCAGTACGACCTCGGTGACCCGGCCCTCGGCCCGGTCCGCCAGCAGTGCCCCGTACACGAGCGGCACCCGGAACCCGCCGCCGCCCACCATCGTCAGCCTCACGCCTGCACCCTTCCCGTCGCCGGGCCACCACGGCGCCCACGCCTCCCGTGCGGCGGGGGCGCCCCGGTGGCCGCCGACGCGTACGTCGTCAGCGGGGACCAGTCTGCTCGACCGGAGGCCCGGGCGGCCCGCCGACCGGGCCGGGGGCCGGCGGACAACACGGAAAACTCTCCCTTCATCAGCTGAACTCCCGTACGCCGCAAGGACTTTCTTTGTTTTAACTCTTGACGGCAGCGCGGCCCGGGAGCACATTGGCGGCGCACCACCGCGTGAGAGCGCTCTCAGAAATGACGCCGGCGCCCTCGAGCGGGCGCACCCGCGCACCACTCCCCGTACAACCGAGAGGTACCCCCCATGAGTGAAACCTCCGGCACCGTCACCGGCACGCCCGCCGGTCCGCCCGGCGGCACCCGCCGCAGACGGCGTTCCCCGCGCCGGATGCTGGTCGCCGCACTCGGCACGCTCGGTCTCGCGGCCGCGGCCGCCACCTCCGTCACCCTCCCCGCCAACGCCTCCGCGCCCACGCCCCCCTCGGGCTGGACCCAGGTCTTCGCCGACGACTTCGACGGCCCCGCGGGCACCGGCGTCAACACCGCCAACTGGCAGTACGACCTCGGCACCTCGTATCCGGGCGGGCCCGCCAACTGGGGCACCGGCGAGGTCGAGTCGATGACCTCGAGCACCAGCAACGTCTCCCTGGACGGCAACGGCAACCTGCAGATCACGCCGCGCCGGGACGCCTCCGGCCACTGGACCTCCGGCCGCATCGAGACCAACCGCACCGACTTCCAGCCCCCGGCGGGCGGCAAGCTGCGCGTCCAGGCCCGCATCCAGATGCCGAACGTCACCGGCGCCGCCGCCAAGGGCTACTGGCCCGCCTTCTGGATGCTCGGCGCGCCCTACCGCGGCAACTACCAGAACTGGCCGGGCGTCGGCGAGCTGGACATCATGGAGAACGTGCAGGGCCTGAACACCGAGTGGGCCACGATGCACTGCGGCACCAGCCCGAACGGCCCCTGCAACGAGACCTCCGGCATCGGCGGCTCTACGTCCTGTAGCGGCGCCACCTGCCAGGCGGGCTTCCACACCTACGCGTTGGAGTGGGACAAGTCCACCAGCCCCGAGGAGATCCGCTTCTACCTCGACGGCGTCAACTTCCACACGGTCAGGGCCAACCAGGTCGACGCGACGACCTGGGCCAACGCCACCAACCACGGCTACTTCCTCATCCTGAACGTGGCGATGGGCGGCGGCTTCCCCGACGCGTTCGGCGGCGGCCCCGACGGCGGCACCGAGCCGGGCCACCCGATGGTCGTGGACTACGTGCAGGTGCTGCAGTCCGGCGGTGGCGGTGGTGGCGGCGGAGACCCCACCACTCCCCCGCCCACCGGCAACCGCGACGCCTACAGCGCCATCCAGGCCGAGTCCCACGACGGCCAGAGCGGCACCATCACCGAGTCCACCACGGACAGCGGCGGCGGCCAGAACATCGGCGCGATCGGCAACGGCGACTGGGCCCTCTACAAGGGCGTCAACTTCGGTTCCAGCCCGGCCGGTCAGTTCTACGCCCGGGTCGCCAGCGGGGCACCGGGCGGCGTCAGCGGACTGGTCGAGGTGCGCCTGGACAGCCGTGGCAACGCCCCCGTCGGCAGCTTCGCGGTGGGCAACACCGGCGGCTGGCAGTCGTGGCGGACGGTCCCGGCCAACATGTCCGCGGTGACCGGCACCCACGACGTCTACCTCACCTTCACCAGCGGCCAGCCCGCGGACTTCGTGAACGTCAACTGGTTCGACTTCGGCCACTGACCGCCGTACACCCGGCGGCGTCCGGTCCGCGGACAGCCACCCCCCACAGAGAGGGGCCCCACGCACACGCGCGGGGCCCCTCTCGCACGCCGTCGCCCGCGGGCACCCCTCGCCCTCACGCGCACCGTCGCGCGCTCGCGCCCCGCCCGCACCCCCGCCCGCTCGCGCGCCGCCCGCGCGCTCAGCAGCGCAGCTCCCCCCGGAACGCCACCGGGGTGTGCCCCGTGTGCAGCTGGAAGAACTTGGAGAAGTTCGCCGCGTCCGGGAAGCCGACCGCCGCGCCCACCCGGCCGATCGGCAGGTCGGTGTGGGCGAGCAGCCGCTTGGCCTCCAGCACGACGCGCTTGTCGATGAAGCCCTTCGGCGTCTCGCCGGTCGCCGCGCGGACCGCGCGGACCAGGGTGCGGCGGGAGTAGCCGAGGGCGTCGGCGTAGGCGGTGACGCTGTGATTGGTGGTGAAGCCCTGCTCGACCGCGTCGCGGAACAGCGTGAACGTGGTGCCGGCCGGACCGTGCACCGCCTCGGCGGAACGCGCGGCGAGATGGGCGAGGCGCAGCAGGAAGGCGGTGAGCGTGTGCCGCAGCACCGCCGTGTGCAGGCCGAGCGGCAGGGTCTCGGTGTCCTCGTACTCGCGCCGCAGCTGGGCGAGCGCGGCGGTCAGCGCGGCGCGCTGCGCCCGGTCGGGGCGGAGCAGGGGCGGCAGGTCGTAGCGGTACAGGCCGGCGGCCTCCACGGTGGCGCGGGGCAGGAAGCCGGGCTGCATGGTCAGCACGGTTCCGCGGTACTCGCTGGTCTCGGAGAAGCGGTGGACCTGTCCCGGGCGGACCCACAGCACGTCGCCGGCCGCCGCCTCGTACTCGGCGAAGTCGACCATGTGCCGCACGGGGCCGGCGCGGAAGAACATGACCACGTGGAAGTCGATGCGGTGGACGCGATGCAGCGGAGCCTCGGCGCGCCAGGCCGGGTCGGTGCCCATGGGGCCCACCCGCAGCCCGACGCCGCGCAGGCTGAGGTCGACCGGGAAGGGGAAGGTCCTGATCCCCGCACGGTCCCGGCCGTCGTCCCGGGTGCCCGCGTCCGCCGTACGCCGCCGGGCCGCACCCACCCCCGGCGGCTCGTCCCCGGTGCCCGTGTCCGCCATCCGCCCCTCGCGCCCGCCCCGGCCGCCGCCGGGCGGCCCGTGTGTCCCACTTTCACCACAGGCTGACACACGCAGACCTTCCGGCCAAAAAGTCTGACTTTTAAGTTCGAACCCGTTCGCCGCGCGCGCATGATCCGAACGCGACAAGGAAGATGATCACTGTGACCGAACCGACCGCGACCGCCGGAGCCCTGGGACCCCTGTCCGAGGTGGCCGGGCTCGTGGCGAACCGGTACGTCGTGGGCGTGACCACCAACCCGTCGGTCTTCCAGGCCGCCATCGGCTCGGGCGAGGGGTACCAGGAGCAGCTCGCCGATCTCGCGGTGCGCGGCGTCACGGTCGAGGAGGCCGTGCGCATGATGACCACCGCCGACGCCCGGGCGACGGTGGCCGAGGCCCGGCAGCGGCTGACCCTGCCGGGCACCGCCGAGGCCCTGGCGCTCAAGGGCCGGGCCGCCCTGGCGAACGCCCGGCTCGCCTACGCGGCCTACGAGCAGGCGTTCGGGTCCATGGACGGTTCGACCCCGCCGGGCGGGCGTTTCGGCGCCCTGGAGCGGGACGGCGCGAACCGGCAGCGCCCCCTGTGGGCCTCCACCGGGGTGAAGGATCCGGCCTACAAGGACACCCTGTATGTGGAGGACCTGGTGGCGCCCGGCACGGTGAACACCATGCCGGAGGCGACGCTGAACGCCACCGCCGACCACGGCACGGTCACCGGTGGCACGGTGACCGGCGGCTACGACCGGGCCCGTACGGACCTGGCCGCCGTCGCCCGGCTGGGGATCTCCTACGACGAGGTCGTGCGCCGGCTCGAGGAGGAGGGCGTCGCGAAGTTCGAGGCGGCCTGGCAGGAGCTGCTGGACGCGGTCACGAAGTCCCTGGACAGCAAGGGAGTTGACGCGGAATGAGCAAGAAGCCCGCCGATCCGGCGGTACGGCGCGAGCGGACGGGGCAGAGCCCGCCCCCCGGCGCCGCCGCCCGGTCCGAGGAGCCGAGCCCGAAGGCCATGCAGTCCACCGCACCGGCCCCGGAGGCCACCGCACCCGCCCCGGAGGCCACCGCACCCGCCCCGGAGGCCACCGCACCCACCTCGGAGGCCACCGCGCAGTCCGGCCCGCCGACGTCCGGATCGACGGACGCGGGCGCGCCGGGCGCGGGTAGCTCGAGCACGGGTGCCCCCGACGCGGGTAGCCCGAGCGCAGGTGCGCCGGGCACGGGCGGCCCGAGCACAGGTGCGCCGGGGGCCGGGAAGCCGGCGGCCGGGAAGCCTGGGAGCGGGGGCGCGAAGTCCGGTGTGCGCCTCCCCGTCGCGCCCGCCGCCGGCTGGGTGAACCCCCTGCGCGACAGCCGGGACCGCCGGCTGCCCAGGATCGCGGGCCCCTCCGGGCTCGTGATCTTCGGCGTCACCGGCGACCTGTCCCGCAAGAAGCTGATGCCGGCCGTGTACGACCTCGCCAACCGGGGTCTGCTGCCGCCGGGCTTCTCCCTGGTCGGGTTCGCCCGGCGCGACTGGGAGGACCAGGACTTCGCGGAGGTGGTGCACGAGGCGGTCAAGGAGCACGCGCGCACCCCGTTCCGCGAAGAGGTCTGGCAGCAGCTCGCCGAGGGCATGCGGTTCGTCCCCGGCGACTTCGACGACGACACGGCGTTCAAGCAGCTGCGCGCGGCCGTCGACGAGCTGGACACCTCCCGCGGCACGGGCGGCAACTTCGCCTTCTACCTCTCCGTACCGCCGAGGTTCTTCCCCAAGGTCGTCCAGCAGCTGAAGAAGCACGGCCTGGCGGAGGGCCCCCAGGGCTCCTGGCGCCGGGCGGTCATCGAGAAGCCGTTCGGCCACGACCTGGCCAGCGCCCGGGAGCTGAACCGGATCGTGCACGGCGTGTTCGATCCGGAGCAGGTCTTCCGCATCGACCACTACCTGGGCAAGGAGACGGTCCAGAACATCCTGGCGCTGCGGTTCGCCAACCAGATGTACGAGCCGATCTGGAACCGGTCCTTCGTGGACCATGTGCAGATCACCATGGCCGAGGACATCGGCATCGGCGGCCGGGCCGGCTACTACGACGGCATCGGCGCCGCCCGCGACGTCATCCAGAACCACCTGCTCCAGCTGATGGCCCTCACCGCCATGGAGGAGCCGATCGCCTTCGACGCCGAGGCCCTGCTCACCGAGAAGCTGAAGGTGCTCAAGTCGGTGCGGCTGCCGGAGGACCTGAGCGCCCACACCGTGCGCGGCCAGTACGCCGAGGGCTGGCAGGGCGGCGAGAAGGTCCCCGGCTACCTCCAGGAGGAGGGGATAGACCCCGGCTCCAGGACCGACACCTACGCCGCGGTGAAGCTGCAGATCGACAACCGCCGCTGGGCGGGCGTCCCGTTCTATCTGCGCACCGGCAAGCGGCTGGGCCGCCGGGTCACCGAGATCGCGGTGGTGTTCATGCGGGCCCCGCACTCCCCCTTCGACTCCACGGCGACCGAGGAGCTGGGCGAGAACGCCATCGTGATCCGCGTCCAGCCGGACGAGGGCATGACGGTCCGCTTCGGCTCCAAGGTGCCGGGCACCTCCATGGAGATCCGGGACGTGTCCATGGACTTCGCCTACGGCGAGTCCTTCACGGAGTCCAGCCCGGAGGCGTACGAGCGTCTCATCCTGGACGTGCTGCTCGGCGACGCCAACCTGTTCCCCCGTCACCAGGAAGTGGAAGAGTCCTGGAAGATCCTCGACCCGATCGAGGCCCACTGGGACGAGCACGGCAGGCCCGCGCAGTACCCCGCGGGGACATGGGGTCCGCGGGAGGCCGACGAGATGCTCGCACGAGACGGACGGAGCTGGCGCAGGCCATGAAGATCGACCTGACCGACACCACGGCAAGCAAGATCAACAAGGCGCTGGTACAGGGCCGCCGCACCATCGGCACACCGGCCGTGGGGATGGTCCTGACGATGGTGATCGTCACGGACGAGGAGAACGCCTACGACTCGATCAAGGCGGCCGAGGACGCCTCCCGCGAACACCCCTCGCGCACCCTGGTCGTGATCAAGCGGCACGCCCGGACCCTGCGCGACCGCACCCACTCCCGGCTGGACGCCGAGGTGCGGGTGGGGTCCGAGGCCGGCACCGGCGAGACGGTGGTGCTGCGCACCTACGGCGAGGTGTCGGACCACGCCGACTCCGTGGTGCTGCCGCTGCTGCTGCCGGACGCGCCGGTCGTCGTCTGGTGGCCGGTCGACGCCCCCGACAACCCCTCCGCCGACCCGCTGGGCGCACTGGCCCAGCGCAGGATCACCGACCTGTACGCGGTGGACCGCCCGCTGGAGGTGCTCGAGACCCGGGTCCGTCACTACGCGCCCGGCGACACCGACCTGGCCTGGACCCGGCTCACCCCCTGGCGTTCCATGCTGGCCGCGGCGCTGGACCAGGCCCGGGCGGACGTGACCGCCGCGGCCGTGGAGGCCGAGGCGGACAACCCCAGCGCGGAACTGCTGGCCCGCTGGCTCGAGGCCCGCCTCGGCGTGCGGGCCGACCGGGTGGTCACCGACGGGCCCGTCGTCACGGCGGTGCGGCTGGGCACCGAGGGCGGCGAGATCGTCATCGACCGGCCCGAGGGCCCGGTGGCCACGCTGACCCTGCCCGGCCAGCCCCCGCGCACCCTCGCCCTGAAGGTCCGTCCCCTGTCGGAGCTGATCGCCGAGGAGCTGCGCCGCCTCGACGCCGACGAGATGTACGCCGTCGCCCTGCGGGGCGACGACATCAAGGAGACCGTCTGACATGTCCGACACCCACAAGCCGTCCGACACCCCGACGCTCACCCGGCGTCCCGAGTGGACCGCGCTGGAGGACCACCGCGCCGAATGGCAGTCCCACCTGCGGGAGCTGTTCGCCGACGACCCCTCCCGCGCGGAGCGCTACACGGTGCGCGTGGGCGATCTGCGCATCGACTACTCCAAGCACCTGATCACCGACGAGACCCTGGCCCTGCTGCGGGAGCTGGCCGTGGCCACCGACGTGTTCGGGCTGCGGGACGCGATGTTCCGCGGGGAGCGGATCAACGTCACGGAGAACCGGGCGGTGCTGCACACCGCGCTGCGGGCGCCGCGGGAGGCGGTGATCGAGGTCGACGGCGAGAACGTCGTGCCCAAGGTGCACGAAGTCCTCGACCGGATGGCCGCGTTCGCCGAGCGGGTCCGCTCCGGGGAGTGGACCGGGCACACCGGCCGGCGCATCCGCAACGTCGTCAACGTCGGCATCGGCGGCTCCGACCTCGGCCCGGCCATGGCCTACGAGGTACTGCGCCCCTACACCGACCGGGATCTGACGGTCCGGTTCGTGTCCAACGTCGACGGCGCGGATCTGCACGAGGC
>NZ_JBJDQT010000003.1:0-75340 GCF_044903565.1 Streptomyces sp. NPDC004065
TCCGGCGGTTCGTACTCCTCCGAGGGCGGCGACAGCTCCGGCGCCCTGGCCTCGGACGAGGCGCTGGCCGCCCTGCGCGAGAAGCTGGCCGGCGGCCGCTGAGCCCCACAACGGCGAAAGAGAGCGAGGCCGATGCCGTACCCCTGGCCGCCGATGGGCGTGCTTCTCACGCGACCTTGCCGGCCGCGGCCCTCAGCGAGTGGCCGTGATTCGGCACGTGACCACGCCTCAAGCCCACACCGCTTTGACCACGGCGTGGCCTGCCGAAGCCGCCCGCCCGTAGAACTGCTGGAGGTCCCTGTGACAGTTGAGGAACTCTTGCCTGACCTGCGCCTCGGTCCAGCCGGGGCCGATGATCCCGGCCCCGGCAACGTTCCACAACTGGTCGAAGGAAACAGTCGCGAGGAAATCCGCGGCCTGTGACACCCCAGGCGGCTCCAGAAGCATCAGGGGCGGGTCGGAGGGGTCGGCGTCCGCGCTGTGCGGCACGGGGCGGCCACCGTAAATGGGAAGTGTCCAGGGCTCTTCGGCGTCCGTGTCGCGGACGTCGGCCGCGGCGTAGAGATCATTGACAGCGCCCCAGACCTTGTCGATCGAGTCGGCGATACCCGCCGCGTACTCGTCGGGGTGGTTGTCCCAGGCCTCGGACATGAACGCCGCGAGCCAGGTGTGGTCGTCCCGGATCTCGGACTCCGCGACGGCGCGAAGGTGCAGGTGGACGCTCATCGCGACGACTCCTCCAGCTCGGCGGCCCGCATGCCGGGCCGAACAGACAGAACTTACTCGACGGCACTGACGGGCCAGTGCCGTCGGATCGACCGTGCCATCGGGCGAGAACGGGGGGGTGTGCGGAGACCTGCCGCGCACCCACCGGACTGCGCGCACACGCGGCGGCAGGGGTTCTTCACCCAGGAGGAGCCGAGCCGGTACGCTCCGTCACAGCGTTGGTTCGGCGGAGGGGGGCCGTCATGGGCAGCGGGTCGAGTGGTCGTGTTCCTCCGCTGGAGAGCCTGATCGAGCAAGCCCGGACGGCGGCCGCCGCGGAGGAGCGTGCGGACGCGCTGCCCTCCCTGGTCACCGGGCCCGGTGCGCAACGGGTCCACGCGGCCCGGGCGCTCGTGCGCCAACTTGCCGCGCAGCCGCCCGGGCCGGTCGGAATCCCCGCGACGGTCGGCTATGCGCCGGTGCGCAGGGGCGACAAGGTCGTGCACCGGCCGGTGTTCCCGCGGACGCCGCCCCTGTTCGCCACGCCGGAGCCGAGCGAGGCCCGCCGTCACCGGCAGGAGTTGCACCGGACCTGGCAGCGGTTGCGCCGGACGGAGGCGTCGATGCGGACCCTGCTGGCCGACGGGGCCGCCTCCCCGCACACCCGGCGCGCGGCCTTGAGCCTGGCCACGGGCCTCGAATCCGCCGTGCTGCCCGAATCCCTTACGCCCGCATCCTCCGTGACCGGTCCGCCGCCGGTCTCGGTGGAGGAGTCGCTGGCGCAGCGCACAGCGAACATGCTCGGTGTCGAGCCGGGAGCGTCGCCGCTGCGCTTCGGACCGGAGATCGCCAACGTCGCGATCCACGACTTCGCCGAGTACGTCTACCTGCGCGAGCCCGCCGCCGCTGTCACCTCACCCGGAGGCCGCCCGGTTCCGGTCGACCTCCAGCAGTTCCTGACGGCGTGCCACACCGCGCTGAACGACGCCGTGTTCGCCTACGGCCAGGCCGAGATCGACGTCGACCAGCCGGGCCACTACTTCACCATCGACCTGCGCCCGCTCGTTGCCGCTCTGGTGGAGTCGCTGTTCAAGCTCTTCCTCGCCGCGGCGGCGGCCCCGCTGTACGAAGTGGCGCTGCGCCTGGTCCCGGGCTACACCGGATACACCGGCTCGGCGGCCCAGGACGTCGTCAACGCCTTCGCGGTCTGGGCCCATCGGCTCACCTGGAGCTACGCCCTCAACCCCAACTCGGTGAGTTCGTCGTTCGACGACCCGGCGAAGTGGGGCACCTGCGCCCAGGACACGCTCACCCTCTTCTTCGCCGCCCACCCCGATGCCAGGGTCACCGACCGGGTCGGCGCCCAGCCCGGCGGCTACCCGTTCTCCCTGTTCGCCCCCGGCGACGTGTCGTTCGGCCTGCGGCTGACCTACCGTCAGGAGTGGCGGCCGCTGGGCAACCAGCCGGGCGAGATCGTCCGGACCATCCCCCTGGCCCCGAAGCAGGTCGAGAAGGTCACCACGAAGATCGTGACCACCCGCAAAGCCGCGCGGACCAGCGAGACCGCCACGTCGACCGAGACCTCCACGGAGTCCTCCAGCACCACGCGGGACAGCACCGACGTCGTCGACGAGGCCTCCAGCAAGTTCGGGTGGCACGTCGATGCCGAAGCCTCGGGCGGGATCGGGCCCGTCAGCGCGAAGCTGTCGGCCGGGGCGTCCGGGGAGCAGGCGAGCAGCAGCAAACAGGCGAAGACCAGCCTCAACGAGGCGATGTCCAAGACCGCCGGCCGGATGCGCCGCGACACCAAGATCGTGATCAGTACGGAGTCGACGACATCGTCCGAGACGTCCACGACGTCGGAGATCAGCAACCCGAACGACGAGATCGCCGTCACCTACGTCTACTCACGACTGCAACGCCAGTACGAGATCTACACCTCACTGGCAGAAGTGGCCTCTGTCGTGCTCGTGCCGGAAACGGTGCCGGCGTGGGACGAGGTCGACGAGTCCTGGCTGCGCGACCACGAGTGGATCCTGCGGCGGGTCCTGCTCGATCCCCGGCTCGGCGAGGACCTGGCCGAGATCGCGCTCCACCCGGAGGCCTCGGACCTGCCCGACGACCGGGGGGCCGCCCAGTCGGCAGCGGAGAAGGCCTACGAGACGCTCGGCAGCTTCAGCGCGTTCCCGGGATACCTGCCCGATGTGGTCGGCTCGTCGCAGGAGGCCCTCAAGGAGCGGCTCGAGCGTCAGCACGAGATCGCCGAGGCGCGGCGGCGGCGCAAGCACAAGGTGGACCGGCTCGTCCAGCACGTCCGGGCCAACATCCTGCACTACATGCGGGCGGTCTGGGAGGCCGAGGACGCCGACCAGCGGCTGCGCCGGTACGCGGCCGTCGCCGTGCCCACCCGTTGGACGTTCGTCCCCGCCGGGGCCACGGATCCGCTCGCGCCGCTCGGTGAGGTCACCGGCCAGTTCGTACCGGACCTCTCGCCGGAAAGCCTCCGCCCGCTCAACGAGCTGGTGAACCCCGCGGGCCCCATCGGCTTCACCGCCAACTGCGCCGTCTTCCAGCTGCGGGCCGGCCCGGCCCTCGTCGATCTCAACGACGCGTTGACCCTGCTGCGCTCCGCCTACGTGCGCTTCGCCGTCTCGGTGACCGTGGCCTCCGGTGACCTCGAGGTGCGCAAGGCCGTCGCCTACGAGCCGCGGCACGAGTCCGCCCAGTACGACCTGACCCACGACGGCACGGCGTGGCGGGCGGTCGACTCGGGCTCCGGGGCAACGGTCCCCGTAGCGGCCCCGGTCGCGCACGCCGCCGACGTGCAGGGCATCCGTCTGTGGCTGTCGCGTGCGCCGGCCGCCGGCGACCGCCTCACCGTCGCCGTCGCGGTCACCGACGAGCTGGAGGACCCGGAGCTGCGCGCACTGGGAATGAGCCGGCTGCTGCCGCCGGACGCGACCGCGGGCGACTTCTTCTCCCCCGCCCTGCTCGCCGACATGGCCTCCTACCTGCCGGAGGTCGCCGCCGTCGCGGGCACGGAGGGCACCCGGTGGGCCGACCTGGACGACGAGGAGCGGGCCGTGGTCCGGCGTGAGTACCACCGCTACCTGCTCGTGCGCGACCACACCCGCCGCTTCGTACTCGACACCAACAACGTGGTGGTCGACATCGACGTCGGCCGGACCCCGGTGCTCGAGGAGTTCAAGCGGCTGCACCGCGCGATCGACGTTCTCAAGGAGCTGCAGGAGAGCGTGCGGCGGCGGCTGGAGAACTCCCGCCGGCAGGAGCGCCTGGCCGGCAACGACCTGTCGGACCCGGACATCGACAGCTTCGTCGTCGTCGCCGCGGACGCGGACGTCACCCCGGTCGTCGGCCCCGTCATCGGCGGCACCACCGCCGCACCGGCACCCCCGCCTTCGTGAACGGAGCACCCGTGATGGCACACGGACTGGCCCGCGGTACCGTGCGGCTCGTCGAGCACGACCCCGACTGGGCCGCCGTCTTCAAGGCCGAGGCCTATGCGCTGCAGGCCGTCCTGCGCAGGCATCGCATCGCCGCACAGATCCAGCACGTCGGCAGCACCGCGGTGCAGGGGATGCCGGCGAAGCCCATCATCGACATAGCGGTGGGCGTGCCGAGCGCCGATGACGTCGGCGGCGCTCTCGTGGCGCTGCGGGCCGCCGGCCGGGACTATGTCAAGGCGGCCAACCAGCCCGGCATGCTGTTCCTCGCCCTGGGCGACGCCGAGCGCCTGTTCCACTACCACCTGGTCGTCGCCGGCTCACACGCGTGGGACCGGCTCGTGTTCTTCCGCGACGTCCTGCGCCGCCATCGCGGCCTGGCCAAGGAGTACGCCGAGCTCAAGCAGCGCCTGGCGGAGCGGTTCCCGCAGGACCGCGGCGCCTATACCCGCGGCAAGAGCGCGTACGTCCGGGCGGTCGAGTCACGCGCCTTCAACGAGGAGCGGCGCCGGATGCAGGCACGCACGATCGCGGAGGCCGTCCGGCGGGACACGTCCGTGTGGCCGATGCTGCGCACCGAACCGCCAGGGGTATGACGGCGCCGCGGATGGCTGGGCCGGAGCCCGTCGGGGCAGCAGGGCGAACGCCGGCCGCGGTGCGGCGCCCGGCGTCGGTGGAGTACGACCGCGGCAGCCTGGTGGTGCGCTATCCCGGCGGCGTCCACGACGTCCTGGAGCTGCGGCCCGCACCGCGGCCACGGGGCGCGCGGGTCCGTTTGAGCTGGGACCCGCCGTCGGGCATCGTGCTCGACGGCGCCGACCCGCCGGGCGCGCCGTTCGAGATCTCCGACCAGTCGGCGGCCCGCCGTCTCGCGCTCGCGCTGGCCGCCCACGGTCCGGTGGACGTCGTCGTGCGCGGCGCGCCGCCACCCGATCCGGCCCCGCGCGCCACCGAGGGCCGCGGCACCACCGAGCGGGCTACGTCTGCCCGGGTCGTCGATGCGGCGGTCCTCGCCGATCCCCGGCCGGGGTCCTTCCTCCTGGCAGCGGCGCGCAGGTGGGCGCCCCGGGCGCCGGTCCCGCTCAAGCCGCCCTGGTCGCCCGCGCACGTCGACGCGTTCGTGGCGTCCGGGTCGGACGCACGGGCCCTGGCCGCGACAGTCTGCCGCACGTGGAAGGAGTACACGGCCGCGGGCGGGGAGGGCGCCGACCAGTACGGCGTCCTCGCCGAGGCGCTGCTGGTCCAGGCCGAGCGCGGCAACCCCTCGGCGGACCCCGGATTCCTGGCGGTGCGGCGCGGCCCGTCCGGGTGGGGCCTGTACCGGCGCGGGGTGCGCTGGTACGACGACAAGGGGCTGCCCGTCATCGGTCCCGCCGGAGTGTACTGGGACCACACCTACGCGCCGCTCGGGCCGCCACCGTTCGCGGTGCAGCTCGTCATCCGCGACCCGGCGCTGTACAGCCTGGTGACCTACCTGCGGCAGGCGATGGCGGGCGGCACGCTCGAAGTCGCCGCGGCCGCCCAGGGTTATGCCGAGAACGGCGACCTCCTGCTGCCGGCCGTCATGAAGGACTGGGACTTCCTCGGCCGGCTCGAGGACGAGGCGCTGCGCATGGTGCCGGTGCTCGTGATGTTCCTGGCCGCCGAGCTGGTCGGGCGCTTCCTGGTGACCTTCGGCAAGGGCGAACTGCAGGTGCTCGGCCTGGCCGTCCTCGCCGGTGTCAAGGTCGCCGGGTACGCGATGGACGTCCAGTTCTACGGACAGGTGGCGCTGCTGGCCGTCGCGGCCGGGCGGGAGCTGCTCCTGGTGCGGCGCACGGCGGACGGCAGGCTCGACGAGCTGGCGCGGCGGCACCTGGCGGCCGCCGCCGGGAAGGTCCGCGAGATCGTCGTCGCCATGGTGACGCTGCTGTCGCTCAAGGCGGCTCGCTCGGCCGGCAAGCCGCTCCTTCGGGCGGGCCGAGCCGTCGCCGTCGCTGTCAAGGACGCGCTCACCGTCCGGCCCGAACTCGCGCCGGCGTGGGCGGGCGCCTACGGTGAAGGGCCCACGTACGCCGAGATGGGCACCCGTCCGGAGACGCGCTCCTCCTCGCGGGGAGGGGGCGCCGTACCGGAGCCGCCGGCCGGCGGACGGCCCAGGACGTGGCGGCAGCTGGAGGCGGCGGTCAAGCGCGAGTTCCACGAGAGGGCGCCGCGCGACAGCGCGACCTACTTCACGACGAAGAGCAGCCAACTGTCCGTGATTCTGGCCCAGTTGCGTGCTCACGTGGAGCGTCTCAAGCAGTCGGGTGTTCCCGAGCTGCTCGCACAGGCCGATCCGGGTGTGCTGAGCAAGACTCGTCGGGAGCTGTTGCAGGGCACCGAACTGCTGGAGCGGGCCGAGGCGATGGGACGGAGCCTGGAGGCCCGGGCACGGGCGACGGAGCAGGTCCGCAACCGCGTGAGCGACCCCGGTCTCAAGCGCCGGGCGGCCGAGGACGCCTCGGCGGCCGCGGCCGAGTACGCCCGGTGGGTCGAGTGGATGAACGTCAGGATCGGCGAGCAGAAGCTGGACCTCATCGAGTTCGATCTCGCCAACCGCCAGGCGCACGTCGTCGATCCCTCGTTCGCCTGGCGCGACCCCTGGCACAACCTCAAATCGGAGGTCTACCTGTTCTCCGTGAACCGGGCGCTGGGCTGGGAAGGCGGTACGGCGCTCGACGTCGGCGACGGGATGTTCGCCCACCGGATGATGTACGGGTCCACGGCGGACTGACCCCTTGGCTGTTCACACGCCTGAGGTCGATGCGTCAGGACGCGGTCGACGCGCGGGGTGCCGCAGGCGGTGAAGTGGTCCGCGCAGTGCCGTCACCCTGGCGGGTTCCGGGTGCGCTGCCCTGGGCGCGGTCTGTCCCACCGCGCACGGGTGGCGGCGAGGACCATCCGGCTCAGGACGGCGAGGCTGCTCGCGATGCGCCATTCCTTGCGGTAGCAGATGGCCAGGGCGAGGCGGGCTTCCTGTGTGTCGCGGTGGTGGGGACCGAGTGTCAGGTCGGCGTCGGCGACGACTCGCTTCAGCAGCGTGATCGCTTCTCCCGTGCGATCCGCCTGCGCGTATGCGGCGGCCAGGTTGATGCACACCTCGATGGTGTCCTGGATGCCCAGGAGCCGCTCCGCGTCCGCTGCGGCGCGTTCCAGCAGGGGAATCGCCTCCTGTGCCCGTCCCGCTTCCAGGAGCAGGAAGCCCATGCCGCTGCGCACGGTGAGGGTGTCGGGGTGGTCTTCGCCCAGCAGCCGCCCGAGGTCGGCCGCGGCCTGCCCCAGCAACGCGACCTTCTCGTCCACGCCGATGGCTTCGGACCGGTCCTCGCCCATGACCCGCGCGACATCGGCCACCACGCGCCGCAGGGCCCCCGCTTCCTCGGTCTGCCCCGTCTCCTCGTAGAACAGCACCAGGCCGGCGTACGCCGACAGGCCGTCGGGGTTGCCCGGTTCCACCAGCCGCCGCGCCAGCACCGTCGCCTCTTCCGTACGGCCCGCGTCCCAGTGGCAGACGGCCAGCTCGACGCGGGCGCTGACGGTGTCGGGATGGTCTTCACCCAGGAGCCGTTCGGCCTCGGCGACGTTCCGTCGCGCCGCCTCGCTCGCGTCGTCCCAACGCTCCGACGCCCGGTAGGCGTCGACCAAGTTGCTGCGGATCCTGCGGGTGTCCGGGTGACCGCTGCCGAGGACTCGCTCGGCGTCGGCGAGGAGCCGCTCCCCGAGAACGATGGATCGGTCGACGTGCCCTGCTTCGAAATGGAGCGCGGCCAGGTTGCCGCGCGCCACGAGGGCAACGCGGTCGTCGTCGCCCAGCAGCCGCTCGGCATCGGCGACGGCCCGTTCCGCCAGGCCGACCGCTTCCCCGGTGCGGCCCGCCGCGTGGTAGTAGCCGGCCAGGGCCGCTCGGCTCTCCACGGTGGTGGGATGGCCCTCTCCCAGGATCCGCTCCCGGGCGGTGACGACCCGCTCCGCGAGGGGGATCGCCTCAGCGGCGCGCCCGGCCGCGGCGTAGCAGCCGGCCAGGACGCTGCGCGAGGCCAAGGTGTGGGGGTGATCCGGTTCCAGGATCCGTTCGCGGTCGGCGACGACCCGCTCCCCGAGGGGGATCGCCTCCGCGGCGCGTCCCGCCTGCAGGTAGTAGGCGGTCAGGTTGCTGCGGGCCGCGACGGTGTCCTGGGCGTCCTGGCCATTCAGCCGCTCGTGCTCGGTGACGACCCGGGTCCCCAGGGAGATCGCCTCCGCGGAACGCCCGGCCATCGCATAGGAGTTGGCCAGGTTGGCGTAGGCTCTCACGGTGGTGGGGTGATCGTCTCCCAGCAGCCGTTCGGCGTCGGCCGCGGCCCGTTCCCCACCGGAGATCGCTTCCTCCAGGCGGTCCGCCTTCCCGTACGCGGCGGCCAGGGCGGTGCCGTCTCGATGGTCTCGGCGTGCTCGCGGCCCAGCACCCGTTCGGCTTCGGCGGCCAGGCGCTCGAAGTAACGGACGGCGGCTGTGTACACGCCCGCGTCCAGCAGACTCTCCCCGGCCCTCCTCAGCACCGGGTGGCCGCCGCGCTGCCACAGCAGGTCGTGTGCCACGGCTGACAGGGCGAGGGTGTTGGCGCGCAGCACGGCAGCGAGGTCCCAGTCCGTGTGGTCGCTGTCGGGCCAGATCGCAGCCAGGGCGTCCGCTGCCGCGGGCACGGCCGAGGTGGTCAGGTTCGCGGGGGCGCTTTCGCGGGCGGCGCGGGCGGTCAGCGCGTGCACCCGCACCGTGCGGACGCCGTCCTCCGAGTCGAAGTTGATCAGACTGTAGTGGTGCAGCAGCCGCAGCACGGACCGGGCCTGCCCGGCGGTGACCGCCGCGGGCGCCCGGGTGCCCGCGGCGGCGGAGGGCTCCCGGTGGGCGCCCAGGTAGCCGGTGACCGCCGCGTCGGCCCACAGGCTCAAGGGGTGACCGGCCGGGTCCAGGTGGGCCGTCAGGCACAGGGCCGGAGCGGCCACGCCCACCGGGTCGCGGCGCCGGACGGCGTCCAGCGTCAGCAGCAGGGCGGCGGCGACCGGCCGGCCATAGCCCTCCGTGTCGGCCCCCGGCGGCAGCAGCGAGTCCAGGCGGGACCGCTGGTCGGTGAACAGCCGCAGGTAGGGCTCGCAGGTCACGTCCTCGTTGATCATGTAGGCGGCCGCATGCGACAGGGCCAGCGGCAGGTGCCCCAGCTCGCGCACCAGGTCCGGGGCCTGGGCATCCAGCAGATGCGGCATGTGCGCGTCGGCGATCCGGTTGCGCAGATAGGCGACGGCTTCGTCCGGGGCGTAGGTACCGACGTCGACGACCGCCCGGCCGCCGCCGGACAGCAGGGCGTCCCGGCGCCGGGAGGTGGCCAGCACCCTGCCGCCCCCCGCGGGCGAGGACGGCGGCCACCACGGCTCGATGCTCTCCATGTCGGTGACGTCGTCGAGTACGACGAGCCAGGAGCGGGAAGTGGCGGCCAGCCACTCCCGGAAGACCCGCGCGTCGTGCTCGGCGTCCTGTCCCAGCGCGTCCGGCGCCTGCACGCGGAGGGCGGCGGCGGCATAGCCGGTGACGACCTGCGCCATGTCGGCGGCGTTCACCCACACCACCACCTCGATGCCGGCGGCCAGGGCCTGGTGCGCGCGGGCGGCGGCCAGTTGGGACTTGCCCACACCGCCACCGCCGGAGAGTACGACCGAGGTGCGTCCGGCCCAGGCCTCGTCGATGCGATCGCACAGGCTCGAACGGTGCTGGAAGGCGGAGGCCGGAGGCGGCACGGCGCCCACGAGAACCGGCCAGACCACCGGGGGCCGCGGCGCGGCCTGCTGCACGAGTCGGTCGACGTGCTGGATCGCCGTCGAGTTGCCGTACGCAACGATTGCCGTTCGGGCGGTGATGTGCGGAAGGGGGGTGCCGCCGGGCGCGGTCAGCTCTGGTCCGGGCCCGGCGAGGGAGGGTTTCCGATGTTCACGTCGCCCGTCTGCACCGCGGCCACCGCGTGGTTCTGTGCCTGGATGTGCACGTCGCCGCCAATGGCGACGCCGCCGTCCGCGGCCGACGCACCGCCGCCGGCCCGCTGGGCCAGGGCCACCAGCTCACGCAGTTGGGCGGCCACCTGTTCACGGCCGTCCTCGTCCAGCCCCTCCAGCAGATCGCGGAAGCGGGTCTGCCAAGCGGTCACCGCGGTGTTCCGCACGTCCGCGACCGCGCCGGGATCGGCGCTCTCCAGTTCGGCTGCCGTGCGGTTCAGCCTGTCCAGGGCCGCTTCCCGGGCGGCGCCCGGCGCGGGGCCACGGCCGAAGACACGAGCCACCCGGTCCCGGAAGCCCTGCCAGGCGTCCGTGCCGGCCGCTTGAGCCACAGCCGCCCCCGCCGCGGAAGCCAAGGCGATCAACGCCTGATCCAACATGCCGCCCCCCGTACTGCCCCTGAACCTGGGTGAAACGCGCGTTCCGGCATGGTCAGCATACTTCGGGCGTGGCCGCCTCGACCGGTCTTTCGCAGTGCTTCCGTGCGGACCCCCGGACCCGGCGCGCGGCCTGAGCACCGACTTTCCCAAATGGCTCAGTAGCTGTCGTAGCGGGGACTGCCGTTCGGCCGGTAGACGCCGACGACGGTGCCGCCCTTCGTGGTCGTGACACTGACGGGGTCCAGCGCGGTGGGGATCGCCCCGTCGGCGAACAGCCGCTTGCCGGTGCCGATGATCACCGGATGGATGGTCAGCCGGTACTCGTCGACCAGACCGTGCCGCATCAGGGTCTGGGCGAGGTCACCGCTGCCGACGACGTTGATGTTGCCGCCGTCGGACGCCTTCAGCTCGCGTACGGCGTCGACGACGTCCCCCTCCAGCAGCGTGGAGTTCTGCCACTCGACGGACGTCAGCGTCCGGGACGCCACGTATTTGCGCATGCTGTTCATCCGGTGGGTGAACGGGTTGCCGGGGTCCGCGGTCGGCCAGTACGACGCGAAGATCTCGTACGTCTTACGGCCGAGGAGCATCGCGTCGGACGCCTCGTACCAGCCGGAGACGGCCGTGCCGACCTCGTCGTCGTCCACCGGTTTCTGCCAGCCGCCGTGCTGGAAGCCGCTCTCGGCGTCCTCGTCGGGACCTCCCGGCGCCTGCATGACGCCGTCCAGCGTGAGGAACGTGCACACGATGATCTCGCGCATGATGCGCTCCTTTCGTCCACCGGTAGACCGCGCGGCGGCCGGAAACTCATCGGCGGGGACTTCCGGAGCAGCGCCGGCGCACGACGGCGGCGCGGCGGGGGCCCGTCAGCGAGTCGCTTCGCTGACGGGCCCCTGGTCCTGTGGCGCCCGGGCCCCCGGTCCTGTGGGGGCCCGGGTCCTCGCCCTGTTGAGCCGGGCCCTCGTACCGCGGGCGGCGGCCCTCCTCGCGCCTGCCTCGGGGATCGTCGGTCAGCGGGCCACGAACTGGGTCAGGATCGCCTGGACCTCGTAGATGTCGACCCCCTTGGTGAAGGTCTTCTCGATGGGAGCCGCACTGCCCGAGATCCAGATCTTCAGCTCGGCGTCGAGGTCGAAGGTTCCGGCCGTCTCCACCGCGAAGTGCGTGATGCTGCGGTACGGGACCGAGTGGTACTCGACCTTCTTGCCCGTGATGCCCTGCTTGTCGATCAGGATCAGGCGGCGGTCGGTGAACAGGACGGTGTCGCGGATCAGCAGGAACGCGGCATGCACCTGCTCGCCGTGGCCCAGCAGGCGGGCGTAGTCCTGCTGGGCGGAGGCCGGGTCGATGCTGTGCGCGTTGCCGAACAGTGCCATGAAAGAACCCCCCACGTGAGCAGTCGCGGCCGGCCGGCCGCCTGCGGTGATCTTCGCAGGGCAAGGGGGCCGGAGAGAAGCTCCCGCCTCGCCCCGGACCGTGCTGTGGCAGGCGTGTTACGCGGTCGGCTCTTCTTCCCCGTGGCGTCACCGAGGCCGCACCGATGAGTTCTGGCGTCCACGGCGGTCCACAGGTCGGACAGACCCCACCGGCATCCCCTCACCGGCTCCCGGCCGGACCGAGATCACGCTTCGCCTGAGCTGCGACACCCGCGAAGAGCGCGACATGGCCGAGCAGGGCAGCACCATGCTCCTCGACAGCCTGAACGCCCACCTCACCCCGCCCACCCGTCGGCCGGCGGTCGGCTGACGTTCTCGCCGAACCCCGGCACGGAACCACGCGCGGTCGCAGGATCACGGTGCCCTCTCCGCCGAGTACGGGCCAGGAGCCGCCGCCCGGCGGATCTGTCACGCGGCCGGAGGCGGAGTGCGGCGGCCGGTGGGGACCGACAGGCGCGGGCGACCGGGTGGTTCAGGGTGCCGGCGGTTCACACCGTGCGCAGTGCGGCGAAGCCGAGGAGCAGGGCGTCGACGGCGAAGGTGAAGCGCTCCTCGTCGTCCACGCCTGCTCCCTCGCGCGCGGCCCTGGCAAGAAGCGGATACCGCTCGGCCTCCAGCTCCGCCAGCCGGCTCCGGCCGCCCGGGTCCTGCGGACCGGCGATGAGCCCTGCCTCCAGCACCGCGTGCCCGATCGTGAAGACGGACACCGTGTTCAGGGCGTGCAGCGCGCGGCCGAGCGGGAAGCCGTTGTCCGTCAGCAGGCGCAGGCACGCCTCGACGCCGTCGAGTGTCGCCGGGGTGACCGCGGGACGGGAGGCGGCCAGCGGCAGGACGGCGGGGTGCCGCAGCAGGCCCTCGCGCAGCGCCTTCGCGTACGAGCGCAGCGCCTGCTGCCAGTCGGCGGCCCCGTCCATCGCCGGTGCGGCGGCGGTGAAGACCTGCTCCACCAGCCCGTCGAGCAACGCCTCCTTGTTCGGGACGTAGTGATAGAGCGTCATCGCCTCGACGTCCAGGCGCTCCCCGAGTGCGCGCATGGTCAGGGCCTTGAGCCCGCCGCGGTCCACCAGGTCCAGTGCCGCGTCCAGGACGCGTTGCCTGGTCAGGCCCGCGCGCTCGCCCCGGCCGCGTCTGGCGCCCGGCTTCTCGGCCGTCACGTGTTCCCCTTCCTCTCCTCGAGGGACGCATTGACTTTCTTACAAGGTAAGACAAAACTGCGGTCCAGCGAAACTTACCTTGTAAGAGTCCGAGCGTTCGCCCACGCCCGGCTTCCCCGACCCGCAGGAGCTGAGATGTCCGCCACCACCGCAGTCGACGGCAAGCAGGTCGTGCTCGCCTTCATCACCGCGCTCAACGACCGTTCGCGCCAGGACTGGGTGCGGCATCTCGCACCGGACGTGATCGACCACAACAAGATCATTTTCGGCGAGGAGGACACCCCGGGCGCCGCGATCGAGGGCTTCCGGCAGCAGCTCGCCGCGTTCAGCACCGACGACCCCGACGACGGCTTCCTCGTCGAACAGCTCATCGCGGAGGGCGAGGAGGTCGTGGCCCGGCTGCGGGTACGCGGCGTCCACACCGGGCGCCACCCCCGGATGCCCGAACCGACCGGCCGGCGCTGCGACGTCGAACAGATCTGGATCTTCACCGTCCGCGCCGGGCGGATCGCCGAGATCCGCGCGGTGAGCGACCGGCTCGGCATGTTCCTGCAACTCGGCTGGGACTGGCCGGCCGAGGACTGAGTCGCCGTCCCGGGCGGAAGCGGGCAGGCGGAAGCGAGCGCGCGGAAACGGGCTCGCCCGCCGGGCCGGCCCGGCAGTGATGCCCTCGGCGCCGCACGCGTCGAGGGCATCAGGCGTGTCACTCCGTGATCGCCGGCTTCGGTGAGGTCGTGTCAGCTTGCCGTCGGGGGGCGCGAGGTGCCGGCCGTGGATGCCGGATGGCCGCCGGCCGGTGAGGAGTCCGTGGCCCCGGCGGGCGTCTCGGGGTGGCCGGCGTGGCGCGGGGCGCGTACGGCGACGTAGAGGGCGGCGGCGACGACCACGGCGGCCGCCACGCGCAGAGCGCTCGACGCGCCGTCCACGAAGGCCTGCTGGGCCGTGCCCACAAGGCGGGCGCCGGCCGCGCCGAAGCGGTCGGCCACGCCGGTCTGCACGAAGGCCACGGAGGAGCGGACGTGCTCCTGGGCGGCGTCGGGCAGGCCGGTGAGGGCGCCGTCGACGCCGGAGCGGTAGCGGTCGTTGAGGATGCTGCCCAGGACGGCGATGCCCAGAGCGCTTCCCAGTTCCCGGGAGGTGTCGTTGACGGCGGAGGCGACGCCTTGGCGGTGCGGCGGCAGTGAGGCGACGATCGCGGTCGTGGCCGGGGTCGAGGCGAGCGCCATGCCCGCCGCGAAGACCGCCAGGCCGGCGGCGAACTGCCAGTAGCGGAAGTCGACATCGACGCCGGACAGGGTCAGCAGCCCCGCCGCGGTGAGGAGCAGCCCGGTGGCGCCGACGCGATTGGCGCCGAAGCGGCTGGTGAGTCCCGGCACGCGGCGGGACAGCGGCAGCATCACCAGGGGCAGCGGAAGCATCGCCAGCGCGGCCTTCAGCGGGGAGTAGCCCACGATGAACTGCAGGTACTGCAGGCCGATGAAGAAGAACCCGAACGAGGCGAAGAACTGCACCGTCACCGACAGGGAACCGGTGCCGAACCCGCGCAGCCGGAACAGGCGCGGGTCGAGCATGGGCCGCGGTGTGCGCAGCTCCCACAGCACGAATCCGACCACGCTCGTGACGCCGACGGCGAAGCTGACGTCGGTGAGGGGGTCGCTCCAGCCGCGCTCCGGGCCCTCGATGACGCCGAAGACCAGCCCGCCGACGGCCAGCAGCGACAAGAGCGCGCCCGGCCCGTCGAGCGGCTGGGACCGTTCGTCGCGGGACGGGGGGATGAGCAGCAGCGCGCCGACGGCGGCGAGGGCCGCCAGGGTCACGTTCAGGCAGAAGAAGGAGCTCCAGCCGAAGAACTCCAGCAGCGCGCCGGAGCCCAGCAGGCCGAGGACCGCGCCGCCGCCGGCGACGCCCACCCAGACGGCTACCGCGCTCGCGCGTTCCTCGGGCGGGAACGAGGTGGTGATGACCGACAGCGTCACCGGCATGACGAGCGCGGCGCCCAGGCCCATCACCGCTCGCAGACCGATCAGGACGGCTGGATCACTGGTGAACAGGGCCACCGCGGCGGCCGATCCGAAGACGACGAGCCCGCTGAGGATGACGCCCTTGCGGCCGTAGCGGTCGCCGAGCGCGCCGGCCGGCAGCAGGAGACCGGCGAAGACGACGGTGTAGGCGTCGACGATCCACTGCAGCTCGGTCTGGGAGGCCCCGGTGTCGCGGGCGAGGACGGGCAGGGCGACGTTCAGCCCGCTGACCGCGGACACCACCATCATCAGCGCCAGGGCTATGACGGCCAGCACCGCCCGCCGGCGCCGGGCGGACAGGGCCACGGAAGGGGATCGACGGCTGGACACAGGAGCAGCACCTCACGGCAGAATTCATCGGACGCTGAATTCTGCGCATGATGAATTTCTTCTGTCAACACGCCTCGGAACCGGCTGCCCGGATCCGGCCGCGAGCGCCGCCTGGCAGGGGCTCCGGGGCTGTGAAACGCTCGGTACGGGTCACTCCGCCTTTCCTGTCCGCCCCTCGTCCGGACGTCGACGCCGGCCGGACGGGCCGGGCTCCGTGTCGGGGGCTCGCCCGGAGCTCCCGTTCGGGAGTTGAGGAACAGCCATGAGGACGACCGAGCACGTTCACGACCGCGACGGCCACGAAGACCCCACCCTCTACCGCACTCCGGCGGATGCCGTCGCCGCGGCCCCGGAGAAGCTCGCCTACGTCGTCGGTTTCGACCCGGCCGCACAGCGCGCGGACGCCCTGTTCACCGTCGACACCGACCCCGCATCCCCCGCGTACGGCCGTGTGGCCTCCCACACCGAGCTGCCCGACCTGGGCAACGAACTGCACCACTTCGGCTGGAACGCCTGCTCGAGCGCCCTCGCGCACGCCGGCCACGACCATGCCGCCCGCCGCTACCTGGTCGCGCCGGGACTGCGCTCGTCCCGGCTGCACGTCTTCGACACCGCCCCCGATCCCGCCCGCCCCCGCCTGGTCAAGGTGGTCGAGGCCGAGGAGCTGGCCGCAAAAGCCGGCTATTCGCGCCCGCACACATTGCACTGTGGTCCCGACGGAGTCTTCCTGTCCTGCCTGGGCGGCGCGGACGGCGCGGACGGGCCCGGCGGCGTCGCGCTCCTGGACCACGAGAGCTTCGACGTGCTGCGTGCCTGGGAGACCGACCGCGGGCCGCAGCAGTTCGCCTACGACGTCTGGTGGCATCTGCGCCGGAACATCGCCGTGACGAGCGAATGGGGCAGCCCCTCGATGATCGAGGACGGCGTGGTCCCCGAACTGCTGCTGGACCGCCGCTACGGCCACGCCCTGCACTTCTGGGAACTGGACTCCGGCCGGCATCTGCAGCGCGTCGAACTGGGGGACCAGAACCAGATGGTGCTGGAACTGCGCCCGGCACACGACCCCGAGGCGACCTGGGGGTTCACCAACACCGTGGTCGACGTGGAGGACCTGTCGGCATCGGTGTGGCTGTGGCACCGGGAGGGCGAGGACTTCACGGTCCGCAAGGTGATCACCGTCCCGGCCGAGCCCGCACCGACGGAGAGCCTGCCCCCGGCGCTGCAGCCGTTCGGCGCCGTGCCCCCGTTGATCACCGACATCGACCTGTCGGTGGACGATCACTGGCTGTACGTGTCCGCATGGGGAACCGGCGACCTGCTCCAGTACGACGTGAGCGACCCGTTCCGTCCGAGGCGGACCGCCGCCGTGCGGCTGGGCGGCATCGTCTCCCGGCAGCCGCACCCCGGCGAGCCGGACACCCAGCTGACGGGCGGGGCCCAGATGGTCGAGCTCAGCCGCGACGGGCAGCGCGTGTACCTGACCAACTCCCTGTACGCCGCCTGGGACGAGCAGTTCTATCCCTCGGGCATCGAGCCGTGGATGGTCAAACTCGACGCCGACACCTCGCACGGAGGGCTCTCGGTCGACAGCGGCTTCTTCCCGCACGGCACGGACTTCCTCGGACTGCGCGTGCATCAGACACACCTGCAGGGCGGTGACGCCTCGTCCGATTCGTACTGCTACCGCGACTGACGGAACCGGTTCGCCCCGGCGGCACCACGCGGAGCCCCGCCGCCGCAAGGCGACTCGGAGCCCCGCCGCCGCAAGGCGACTCGGAGCCCCGCCGCCCCCGCAAGGCGACTCGCAGGGAGGGGCCATGCACCCCGTGTCCCACGCAGCAGGCCCCTGTGCCGCGTGCGCGCACACCTCCGACGGGGGCGCATGGCAACTGCCCCCGACCGGAACGCTGGTGGCCGTCGTCCTGGTGGCCCTGGCCACCGTGGCCGGCGCCTGGCCGGCGCGCCGCGGACCGGGGCGGTCGGCGCTCGTCCTGGCCGCCGGGTCAGGGATTCTGCTCATCATCGCGGGCCTCCATGTCCTGCCCGACGCGTGGGAGGAGGCCCATGAGGCCGGCGCACCGCCGTGGGCGGTGCCGCTCACCGCTCTCGCCGCGTACGCGGTGATGGGTGCCGTGATCCGTAGCGGCTGCCCGTGCGAGCCCGGTCGCGCGGGCGGCATGGGCGCCGCGTCGGGCCTCGCCCTGCACCGCTTCCTGGAGGGGGCGACCCTCGCGCTGACCACCTCGGCAGGCGTGGTGGCGGCACTGCTGGTGCACGCGGCCGGCGAGGGACTGGCGCTGGCCGCCCTGCTGGGGACACGACCGGGACGGCGCATGGCTCCATGGATCGCACTGGCCTGCCTGAGTCCGGTCGCGGGAGCCTTCCTGACGAGCGCCCTGCCCATTCCGGACGGCCTCATGCCGCTGCTGCTCGCCGCTGTCGCCGGCGTACTCGCACAGGCGGCGCGGGTGGCGCTCGGACTCGTCCGCCGGCAGTGGCCCGCCGACCGGCGGCTCCTCGCGGCCCCGGCCACGACGGCGATGGCCGTCGCGGCCCTCCTCGGCACGCTCGTCGTCCTGGCCGGCGCGGTCCGCCGCTGAACGCGAGCCGCCGCAGCGGGAGAACCGCCGGCACGCTGGGCAGATCAGCACACGTCTCACATAGTGAAAGAGTGGCGTCCATCATATGAATGCCCTCTTGGGGTGGGTGCCGCCTTCTGCCACCATCCCTAGCAGCCAGGTAGGAAAAGTAGGGATCAGGGGGTGGCCGTGGGAGCGCTCAGTTGCGCGCACCGGGTGCTGCCCGTGCTGACCTCGCGTCGCCATGTCGACTTCGGGCGGATGTCCAGTGCCATCTGTCGCCCGGACCGAGACCTCAGGACGCGTTCCGCACTTCACTGATCACCCCTCCTGCCCCGAGAGGACACCTCTGTGTCTGCCGCAAGACCGCTCACAGCCCTGCGCACCCTCGCCGTCGCCGCCACGCTTCCGCTCCTGCTCACCGCGTGCGGCTACGGCTCCCGATCGACCGACGACGGCAAGCAGACCCCGGCGGCCGCGGCGGGCGCCGAAAAGCTCTCCGCCGACCAGGTGAAGATCGGCTACTTCCCCAACCTCACCCACGCCACCGCCCTGGTGGGTGTCCAGGAGGGCCTGTTCCAGAAGGAGCTCGGCGGCACCACGATCAAGGCGTCCACCTTCAACGCCGGCCCCTCCGAGATCGAGGCGCTGAACGCCGGTTCCATCGACATCGGCTGGATCGGCCCGTCCCCGGCGATCAACGGCTACACCAGGTCGGGCGGCAAGAACCTGCGGATCGTCGGCGGTTCCGCCTCCGGCGGCGTGAAGCTCGTCGTCGACCCGAAGAAGATCAAGTCACTGAAGGACGTCAAGGGCAAGAAGATCGCCACGCCGCAGCTCGGCAACACCCAGGACGTCGCGTTCCTCAACTGGATCGCGGACCAGGGCTGGAAGGTGGACCCCCAGAGCGGCAAGGGCGACGTCTCCGTCGTCCGCACCGACAACAAGATCACCCCGGACGCCTACAAGTCCGGTTCCATCGACGGCGCCTGGGTGCCGGAGCCGACCGCGTCCAAGCTGGTCGCCGAGGGCGCCAAGGTGCTGCTGGACGAATCCTCGCTGTGGCCCGGCAAGAAGTTCGTGATCACGAACATCATCGTGTCGCAGAAGTTCCTCAAGGAGCACCCCGACGTCGTCGAGGCCGTACTGCGCGGCTCGGTGAGGACCAACGCGTGGATCAACGCCAACCCCGAGAAGGCGAAGGCCTCCGCCAACTCCGCGCTGCAGAAGCTGTCGGGCAAGGCGCTGCCCGCCGCCGTCCTCGACCCGGCGTGGAAGTCGATCGCCTTCCTCGACGACCCGCTGGCCTCCACGCTCAACACCGAGGCGCAGCAAGCGGTCACGGCCGGCCTGCTGGAAAAGCCCGATCTGAAGGGCATCTACGACCTCACGCCGCTCAACAAGGTCCTCAAGGCCGAGGGCAAGGGAACGGTCGACGCGGCCGGTCTCGGCGCCCAGTGACGACCGCCCGTCCCCTATGAGCCCCCAGGAGGTGACGACCGTGGCCACCACGATCACCGGCACGGCCGAGGAGACCACGGCGGTGACGTACGCCGCCCGCATCGAGCACGTCTCGAAGTCCTTCCCCGCCCCGGGCACGCCCGGCGGATCGCAGCTCGTCCTGGACGACATCACCCTCGATGTCGCACCGGGCGAGTTCGTCACCCTCCTGGGGGCCTCGGGCTGCGGCAAGTCCACCCTGCTCAACCTGGTGGCGGGGCTGGGCCGGCCGTCCGCCGGCTCCATCACCACGGACGGCCGCCCGGCGCTGATGTTCCAGGAGCACGCCCTGTTCCCGTGGCTGACCGCGGGCAAGAACATCGAACTCGCCCTGAGACTGCGCGGGGTTCCGGGACCGCGGCGCCGGCCGGAGGCGGAACGGCTGCTGGGACTCGTCCGGCTGGAGGGCGCGTACGGCAAGCGGGTGCACGAGCTGTCGGGCGGCATGCGCCAGCGCGTGGCGCTGGCCCGCGCGCTCGCACAGGACAGCCGGCTGCTGCTGATGGACGAGCCGTTCGCCGCTCTGGACGCGATCACCCGCGACGTCCTGCACGACGAACTGACCCGCGTCTGGCAGGAGACGGGCGTGTCCGTGCTGTTCGTGACGCACAACGTGCGCGAGGCGGTGCGGCTGGCCCAGCGTGTGGTCCTGCTGTCCTCCCGCCCGGGGCGGATCGCCCGTCAGTGGACGGTCCCCCTTCCGCAGCCACGCCGCATCGAGGACGGCGCGGTCGCCGAACTGTCCGTCGAGATCACCGAGGAACTGCGTGAGGAGATCCGCCGCCATGGCCGGCACTGACACCGGAGCCGCCCCCGGGAAGGGCGCCACCGCGGCAGCCGGGGACCCCCGGACGGCCGTGGGTCTCGCCGGAGTGGAGGCCGGGCTCGACGTCCTGGACTCCGTGCGGACCGGTCCCGGCCGAGCGCCGCTGCGCGAGATCCTGATGCGGAAGGTCCTGCCGCCCGTCACGGCCGTGGCGCTGGTGCTGGCCGTCTGGCAACTGCTGGTGTGGGCGGGCGTCGCCCCCGACTACAAGCTGCCCGCGCCCAGCGCCGTGTGGGGCGAGGTGCGCGACGCCTGGGTCCAGGGCACACTGCTCGGCTACATCTGGACCAGCGTCTCGCGCGGCCTGCTCGGCTTCCTGCTGGCGCTCGCCATCGGCACGCCGCTCGGCCTGCTGGTCGCCCGGGTGGCGTTCGTCCGGGCGGCCGTCGGACCGGTTCTGTCGGGCCTGCAGTCGCTGCCGTCGGTGGCGTGGGTGCCGCCGGCGGTGATCTGGCTGGGCCTGAACGACTCGATGATGTACGCCGTGATCCTGCTCGGCGCGGTCCCCTCCATCGCCAACGGCCTGGTCTCGGGCATCGACCAGATCCCGCCGCTGTTCCTGCGGGCCGGCCGGACGATGGGCGCGACCGGGCTGCGCGAAGCGCGGCACATCGTGATGCCGGCGGCGCTGCCCGGCTATCTGGCGGGACTCAAGCAGGGCTGGGCGTTCTCCTGGCGGTCCCTGATGGCCGCCGAGATCATCGCCTCCTCCCCCGATCTGGGCGTCGGGCTGGGCCAGTTGCTGGAGAACGGGCGCAACAACTCCAGCATGCCGCAGGTGTTCCTCGCCATCTTCCTGATCCTGCTCGTCGGCATCGCCATCGACCTGCTGCTCTTCAGTCCGCTGGAGCGGTGGGTGCTGCGCGGCCGCGGCCTGCTCGTCACCCGCTGAGCGGAACCGGTCCGCTCCCCGCCCGTCCCCCACGCGCGCGACCTGCCCCGCCGGCAGGTCCGTGCGGCACGGCACCGGCCCGCACGGCCTCACCGCCGCACGCGAAGCCGGTGCCGTGCCGTGCCCTGCCGTACCTGCCGTGCCGCAGCCCAGCCGGCTGTGCCGCTGAGCCGGCTCTGCCGCCGTGCCGCCCTGCTGCCGTACTGCCGTACTGCCGTACTGCCGTGCCGCCGTGCCGCCGTGCGCCGCGAACGGGTCCCGCCCGTGTCGGCGCGTGCGGCGGGAAACAACTGCGCGACCTCGCGCACCGGCCGCCCCGCCGACTCCCGTGAACCGCGGTCCCGGTGCCGGCAGATCTCCCCGCACGTCCTGCAAAGCCCCAGTTCAGAGGGGCATCTGTGGGTGCGTCAGGTGGCGCAACATCCCGGCAACACCCCTTTCCCTACCAGATGGATATGGTTCAAAACATGTCACCCACCGACCGCATCCGGGACCGCGCCGGCCAGGGCGCGACCACCGTCGCCGCCCACCGTGCGCGGCGGCGACCGCGTGCGGACCGGGCTCGCCAACTCGCCGACCTCCTGCGCCACCAGCTCCTGGCCGGCGGGTTCCCCGACGGCGCGCTTCCGCACGAGACGACCCTCGCCGCGGACTACAGCGCCTCCCGCAACACCGTGCGCCAGGCCCTCGACCTGCTGCGCGCCGAGGGCCTGGTCCAACGCCTCCCCGGCGTCGGCACGGTCGTCGTGGCCGAGAAGTACCCCCACGGGCTGGACCGCCTGATGGGCCTGGCGGAGACCCTGCGCGAACACGGCCACGTCACCAACGAGATCCGCGCCATGGGCCCCGTGCCCGCCCCGTCCCCGGTGGCCGGCCGCCTGCACCTGCCGCCCGGCACCGACGTCCTGTGCATCGAGCGTCTGCGCCGGCTGAACGGACTGCCCCTGTCCCTCGACCTCACCTACATCCCCCTCGACCTCGGCACCGGCCTGCTGGGCGAGGACCTGGAGAACACGGACATCTTCCGGCTCCTGGAGACACTCACCGGCCGGCGCCTCGGTCACGCCGAGATCAGCCTCGAGGCGGTGAACGCCGACGCCCACTCCGCCGCCGTACTGCAGGCACCGCGCGGTGCGGCCGTCCTGATGCTGGAACGTCTCACCCACCTCGCCGACGGGCGACCCGTCGACCTGGAATTCATCCGCTTCCGCGGCGACCGCATCTCGATGAGCGGTCTGCTGCACCGCTCCCTGTAGACACCCCCGCTCGCGCACAGACCTGGAGACAGCCATGCCCTTGGCGCCCCAGCGGGCCGACGTGCCCGTGACCATCGACGAGTCCAAGTGCATCGACGGCTGCACGCTCTGCGTGGACATGTGCCCGCTGGACTCCCTGGCCATCGACGACAGCAGCGGCAAGGCGTACATGCACGTCGACGAGTGCTGGTACTGCGGCCCGTGCGCGGCCCGCTGCCCCACCGGAGCCGTGACCGTCAACATGCCCTACCTGCTCCGGTGAAAGGCCCGAACCCCATGAAACGCACCGCACTCGGCGCTGCCGCCGCCCTGCTCCTCGCGTCGCTCACCGCCTGCGGCGGCGACGCGGCCGGCGCCGACGGCTCCACCGTCACGGTCACCGTCGGCTACCAGTCCAAGACCATCAACACGGTCACCGCGGGCACGCTCCTGCGCTCCCTCGGCTACTTCGAGAAGCGGCTCAACTCGCTCGGCGACGGCCACACCTACAAGGTCGACTGGCAGGACTACGCCACCGGCGCCCCCATCACGGCCCAGATGACCGCCGGCAAGATCGACATCGGCTCGATGGGCGACTTCCCGCTCCTCATCAACGCCGCCCGCGGCCGGCAGCTCAACCGCCCCACCCGGCTGGTCTCCGTCACCGGCTACAACCTCCGCGGCGGCCTCAACACCATCGTCACCGCACCCGACTCCACGATCGACTCCCTGGAGGAGCTGAAGGGCAAGAAGGTCTCCACCAGCGTCGGCTCCGCCGCCGACGGCACCCTCGTACGGGCCCTGCAACGCGCCGGCATCGACCCGGACCACGGCATCCACAAGCTCAACCAGCAGCCCGCCGTGGGCGCTTCGGCCCTGACCGCGGGCAGCGCGGACGCCCTCTCGCAGTTCGTCGCCTGGCCCGGTCTGCTCACCTACCAGGGCAAGACGAAGGCCCTGTACGACGGCGCCCAGTTGAACCTGCCCACCTTCCACGGCGTCACCGCCCGCGCGGACTTCGCCGAGGACCGGCCGGCCGTCCTGGAGGCCTTCCTCAAGGCCCAGGCCGAAGCCACCGACTACCTCAACTCCCACCCGGTGGCCGCCGCCGAGAAGGTCGCCGAGGCCACCGGCCTGCCCGCCGAGGTCGTCTACCTCTACAACGGCGCCCACGGCATCTCCACCTTCGACCCGTCCGTCAAACCGCGCCTCGTCTCCGCGCTGAAGCAGGACGTGCCGGTCCTGAAGGCGGCCGGGCTGACCGGCGACATCGACGTCGACTCCTTCGTCGACGACAGCCATGTACGCAAGGCCCTCAAAGCGTCGTACGCCGAGCGGCTCGCCGCCACACCGCCCGCCGCCGCGGGCGAGGTCTGGCCCAAGGGCGCCGGGAAGACCAGGTCCTTCACGTCCCCGGCGCGGCTGCTGGCCTATGTGGCCGCGCATCCGAAGGGCGTCCGCGCCGCCTACGTGCCCGACGCCACCACCGGCACCCTCTGGTTCGCCGACAAGGCGGTCTGGGTGGCCGACGGCGGCAAGCTCCTGCCGTTCCTCGCCCCGGAGACCGCGCAGGCGTACGTGTCCGCGCACGGCGGCGCCCGCGTCATCGGCTACGCCGACGCCCTGGAGCGTGCCGCATGAGCCGGCCCGCGCCGCGAACGGGCCGCCGTCGGCGGCCCCTCCCGCCGGCCGGCCGGTACGCGCTGCGCCTGGCCTCCGTCGCGGCCGCCCTCGGCCTCTGGCAGCTGCTCACCGGCCTGACGTCGACCTGTGGCTGCGCTTCTCGCAGTTCCCCACCGTCATCGACGTGGCCCACGCCTTCGCCGACCGCCTGGCCGGGGCGGACTACTGGACGGACCTCACCGACAGCCTGACGCGCATCGTCACCGGCTTCCTGCTGGCGGCGGTGCTGGGCATGGCGGTCGGCGTGCTCGTGGCCCGCTCCCGCCCGGCCGAGGACCTGCTGGGGCCCCTGCTGGAGGTGGTGCGCCCGATCCCGGCGATCGCCCTGGTACCCGTCGCGATCCTGCTGTTCCCCTCCAACGAACAGGGCATCGTCTTCATCACCTTCACCGCGGCGTTCTTCCCGGTCCTGGTCTCCACCCGGCACTCCGTCCGGGCACTGGCCCCCGTATGGGAGGAGGCGGTGCTCACCATGGGCGGCGGCCGTCTGCGCGTCCTCGGCTCGGTCGTCCTGCCGGGCGCCCTGCCCGGCATCTTCGGCGGCCTGTCGGTCGGCATCGGCGTCTCCTGGATCTGCGTGATCTCCGCCGAGATGATCTCCGGCCAGTACGGCGTCGGCTACCGCACCTGGCAGGACTACACGATCGTCAACTACCCCGGTGTCTTCGTCGGCATGGTCACGATCGGTGTCCTCGGCTGGCTCACCTCCACGGCCGTCGAGCTGCTCGGCCGGCGACTGACCCGCTGGCTGCCCCGCACGTCGTACGTCCCCGGAACCCGGCCGGCGGCACCGCGCGCGCTCCTGTCCGCCCGGCCGGCCCCCGCCGCCGTCCACCCCGAACAGCCCTCCTGCACCGAGGAGGCACGCGATGAGCACCTCGTCTGACACCACGGCCGCACGTTCCACGACCGCTCGCTCCACCGCCGCAGGTCCCGCGGCCGGCCCGGCGCCGGCGCCCGTGGGCGGCACCCGGCTCACCCTGCGCGACGCCACGCTCGGCCGCCCCCAGGCGCCCGTCCTCTCCGGCCTCGACCTGGACGTCGCACGGGGTGAGATCCTCACCGTCGTCGGACCCTCCGGATGCGGCAAGTCGACCCTGCTGCGCAGCCTGGCGGGCCTGCTGCCGCCGCTGGCCGGACGGATCGACCAGGACGGGCACCCGCTGGCCGGCCCCTCGGCCGAACGCGCCCTGGTCTTCCAGGAGGACGCCCTCCTGCCCTGGCGCACTCTGCGCGCCAACGTCGAACTCCCGCTGGCCGTCCGCCGCGTCCCGCGCGCCCAGCGCCGCGCCCAGGCCGAGGAGTGGCTGGCCCGGGTCGCGCTCGCCGGCCATGCCGGCCGGCTGCCGCACCGTGTCTCCGGCGGGCAGCGCCAGCGCGCCCAACTGGCCCGCGCCCTGGCCGGGCGTCCGCGTGCCGTCCTCATGGACGAGCCGTTCGGCGCCCTCGACGCCCAGACCCGGGCCGGCATGCAGGACCTTCTCGTGGAGGTGCTGCGCGGCACGGGCGCGACCGTCGTCTTCGTCACCCATGACGTGGACGAGGCCCTGTTCCTCGGTGACCGCGTGGCCCTGCTCGGCGCCGGCCGGCTGCTCGCCGTACGGGATGTGCCGCGCCCGCGCGACCGTACAGCCCTCGGCGATCCCGCCCGCGTGGCCCTGCGCCGCGACGTCCTCACCTCGCTCAGCACGTGAAAGGCACCCCGGTGAATCCCCGCGCCCACACCCCCGCGCAGTCCCCGCGCATCCCCGCTCTCACCGACGCCGAGGAACTGGCCTGCGACGTCCTCGTCATCGGCGGCGGCACCGCCGGCACCATGGCGGCCCTGACCGCCGCCGAACGCGGCGCGAACGTCGTCCTGCTGGAGAAGGCGCACGTCCGCCACTCCGGCGCCCTCGCGATGGGCATGGACGGCGTCAACAACGCGGTCGTCCCCGGCCGCGCCGAACCCGACGACTACGTCGCCGAGATCACCCGCGCCAACGACGGCATCGTCGACCAGTCCACCGTCCGCCAGACCGCCACCCGGGGCTTCGCCATGGTGCGGCGGCTGGAGTCGTACGGGGTGAAGTTCGAGAAGGACGAGCGCGGCGAGTACGCCGTCCGCCAGGTCCACCGCTCCGGCTCCTACGTGCTGCCCATGCCCGAGGGCAAGGACGTCAAGAAGGTCCTCTACCGGCAGCTGCGGCGGCGCGAGATGCGCGAGCGGATCCGCATCGAGAACCGGGTGATGCCGGTGCGTGTGCTCACCGCCGGGGGACGGGCCGTCGGGGCGGCCGGCTTCCACACGCGCACCGGCGCGTTCGTCGTCGTGCGGGCCGGCGCGGTGATCCTGGCGACCGGCGCCTGCGGCCGGCTCGGACTGCCCGCCTCCGGCTACCTCTACGGCACCTACGAGAACCCGGCCAACGCGGGCGACGGCTACGCCATGGCCTACCACGCCGGCGCCGAACTCACCGGCATCGAATGCTTCCAGATCAACCCGCTGATCAAGGACTACAACGGCCCCGCCTGCGCCTACGTCGCCAACCCCTTCGGCGGCTACCAGGTCAACCGGCACGGCGAACGCTTCGTCGACTCCGACTACTGGTCCGGCCGGATGATGGCCGAGTTCGCGGCCGAGGTCGCCAGTGACCGCGGCCCGGTCTACCTGAAGCTGAGCCACCTTCCGGAGGAGTCGGTCTCGGCCCTGGAGTCGATCCTGCACTCCACCGAGCGCCCGACGCGCGGCACCTTCCACGCCGGCCGGGGCCACGACTACCGCACCCATGACGTCGAGATGCACATCTCCGAAATCGGCCTGTGCGGCGGCCACTCCGCCTCGGGCGTGCGGGTCGACGACCACGCCCGCACCACCGTCCCGCGCCTGTACGCCGCCGGCGACCTGGCCTGCGTGCCGCACAACTACATGATCGGCGCGTTCGTCTTCGGGGACCTGGCCGGAGCGGACGCGGCCCGGTACCGCGCCTACGAGGGAGCGTTGCCCGAGGAACAGCTGCGCGAGGCACACGAGCTGATCTACCGCCCGCTGCGCCACCCGGACGGCCCGCCGCAGACCCAGGTCGAGTACAAGCTGCGCCGCTTCGTGAACGACTACGTCGCCCCGCCGAAGTCCGGCGCCCGCCTCTCCCTCGCCCTGGAGGCCTTCGAGCGGATGCGCGACGACATCGCCGCGATGGGCGCCCGCACCCCGCACGAGCTGATGCGCTGCGCCGAGGTCACCTTCATCCGCGACTGCGCGGAGATGGCCGCACGCGCCTCCCTGGCCCGCACCGAGTCCCGCTGGGGTCTCTACCACGACCGCCTCGACCACCCGGAGCGCGACGACGCGTCCTGGTTCCACCACCTCGACCTGCGCAAGTCGCCCACCGGCGCCATGGAGTTCACGGCCCGCCCGGTGGCTCCCTACCTGGTCCCGGTCGACGGCTGGGCCCCGGCCGGCGGCCGCTCCCGGCACCTGGGCGAGGTCCAACCGGAGCCCGTGGCGACGGCTGGGGCCCGGGAGGCCGCGCCGGTGGCACCGCGCCGGGAACCCACCCCGGCCGGCCCAGCCGCCGCGGCCCGCGACGGCGCGGACGCACAGGCCACGCCCCGGCTGCTGGAACTGCTCTCCCTCGCGGAGGCCGAGCCCGACCTCACCGTGCTCGCCCCCTATGTGACGGACCCGGACGCCGGTGTGCGCCGGACGGCCGTCACGGTCCTGACGGAGGTGGTGCCGCCGGGCACCGGACCGGCACTGGCTTCGGCGCTCACCGATCCCGACGCCGGCGTCCGCACCGCCGCTGCCGCCTCGCTGCGCGAACTCGTCCAGACACTGCCCCCGGACCCGGCCCTGCGCGAGGGCCTGGCCGCCGCCCTGTCCGGGACGGATCCCACCGTCCGCGCCGCCGCACTGGACGTGCTGCGCGCCCTGCGGCTCGGCGACGCCGCGTTGTACGCGCCCTCGCTGGCGGATGCCGACACCACCGTACGCGTCGCGGCGGTGCGCGCGCTGGTGTCGGCCGACGCCGCCGCGGAGGTGGCCCGCGCGGCGGCCGTCGACCCGTCCCGCGAGGTGCGCGTCACGATCGCCAAGGCCCTGGCCACCCTGGGCACCGGCTCGGACACGGCCCGCTCGGCGCTGGCCGCGCTCGTCGACGATCCCGACGCCCTGGTGCGGGGGGCCGCCTACGAGGCCCTGGGCACGACGGGCTGCCCGGCCGCCCTGGCCGCACGCGCCCGTGCGGCCCTGTCGGACCCGGCCTGGCAGGTACGGGCAGGCGCCGCCACCGCCCTGTCCGTCGCCGGCTCCGCTCTCGCCGTCCCGGCCCTGGCCAAGGCCCTCGCCGATGTGAACGCCGACGTCCGCAAGGCCGCCGTACTCGCCCTCGCCCGGCACCGTGCCGTCGAGGACGCCCGCGCCGCCCTGGCCACGGCCACCACGGACACCGACGCGGACGTCAGGGCCTTCGCGGCGCGCGCGCTGTGACCGCGCCGGCCGTACGGTCAGCAGGCACGCGCCGGCGCCGCGGCGGTCACGGACCGGCGCCCGCCAGGACGCCGGCGCGCCGACGAGCGGCCGGAGGTCCACTCCTTGCGGGCACGTGACGCCGGTCTCGGCGGTCCGCTCCATGCTCCGGTCTCGGCGGTCCGCTCCGTGCGGGCACGTGACGTCCGGTCAGGGGTTCGTCCACCGGTCGCCTCGCCGGTCAGGCGGGGAGGGCGAAGGGCGGGTGCGCGCCGTTGAGGTAGTAGTCGCCCACCTCGCGCAGTCTGTGGGCGACCGGCTCGCGCAGGGTGTGGGTCCGGGCGTCGCGCCAGAAGCGGTCGAAGCCGTGCCGTGCGGAGGCGGCGTCGGCGCCGATGACGTCCAGGGCACGGGTGGTGATCTCCTGCGCGGCCCGGAAGGCGGCGGACTGCGCCGCACTCGCCAGGACGGCGATCTCCGCGCACTCGTCGTCGCCGAGATCGTCGCCCTGGGCGAGGCCGCCCACCAGGGCGTTCACCGCCTGCTCGGCGAGGGCGGACGCGGCCCGTGCGACGACGGTGAGCTCGCCGTACACGGTCACTGCGTACGGGTCCTGCGGGCTGTCCGGCCAGGGCTGGGGCGAGCAGGGCCGCCAGGGGGACCGCCTGCCGCTTCCGTACTCGCGGACCTCGGCCAGCAGGCCCTCCGCCACGCCGAGACAGAACTGGACGGAGACCAGACGCGCCGTCGGCGCGGCCAGGGCGGCGAAGGGTGACAGAACGCCCTCGTCCGGCGAGAGGGAGCCCAGCATGTCGTCGGCCGTGACCGCCACGGCATCGAACTCGACGCCGCCGCCGGCCGCCAGCCGCTGGCCGAAGGCGTCCCCGCTGCCGCCGCTCACGACGCCCGCGCGGGCGGGGTCGACCAGGACGGCCAGCGGCTCACCGGTGCCGTACTGGGCGGCTCGCACCACCAGCCGGTCGGCGGTGCCGACGCCGGTGGCGTACCTCCGGTAGCCGCTGAGCAGATGGCCGCCCGGCGCGGGCGTCAGGACGAGGGGTGCCTCGTCCGAGGCGATGCCGCCTCCCCAGCACCACCGCCCCGCCGCCGACTCCCGCTCGATGCGGAGGGCACGGGTGCGGTCGGCGAAGAAGCGGGCGCTGTGCGACAGGAAGTAGTGGTTGCCCAGCAGGTGGCCGATGGCCCCGTCGGCGGCGGCGACGGTCCGGATGACCGCGTAGACGGTGCGCCAGTCCGCACCGCCTCCCCCGAACTCGGCCGGCGCCGCCAGTGTCAGCAGTCCCGACTCGCGCAGGCGTGCCACCTCGTCGAGCGGCGTCTTGCCCGCCTGTTCACGCTCGACCGCGTCCGTGGCCAGGTCGTCCGCCAGCTCACGGGCCGTGTGCAGCCAGTGGGCCCGCCGGACTTCCGCGTCGGACGCCTCGCCCGCCGTCACCGTCATATCCCTGCCCGCTTCCTGCGACTGCCGCCGTGCTCACGCCGTGCTCAGCGACGCGCCGGCTCGGCCATCCTCACCCTCCTGTCCGACCACGGTCAACACTTTCCTAGTAAATCGATAGGAAAACTAGGGATACTGCTTCTCTGTGGCCGATTCACGCTCCCCGATGGCGAGTTCACGACGGCGGGCGCGTCGCCGGCCGGCAAAGAGGGCGACCGTCAGGGCGAGCCGGGCGTCCGCCCGGTCGACCATACGGTCCGGCGCCTCGTCCCACCGCCCGCGCCGGCCGTGAAGCGGTCCCCGCGGTGGGCGTGCGGACGTCACGCCCACGTACTCTCTTCCTGTGCCCGAGTCCCGCCTGCACCGTGTCGCCGTCCTCGTGCTCGAAGGGGCGAAGCCGCTCGATGTCGGCATCCCGGCGCAGGTGTTCACCACGCGCGCGAGCATGCCGTACGAGGTGCGGGTGTGCGGGGCCACGCCCGGCCTGGTGACCGGCGGTGACGGCCTCGCGTACTACGTCTCCCACGGCCTGGACGCGCTGGAGTGGGCCGACATCGTCTTCGTGCCCGGCTACCGGTTCCCCGACCGTGACGACCCGCCGCGGGCCGTCGTCGAGGCGCTGATCGCCGCCCACGGCCGGGGCGCCCGGCTCGCCGCGATCTCGACGGGCGCCTTCGCGCTCGCCGCCACCGGTCTGCTCGACGGCCGGCGCGCCACGACGCACTGGCACTACGCGCGGGCGCTCATGGCCAGGCACCCGCTCGTCCGGGTCGACGAGAACGTGCTGTTCGTCGACGAGGGCAGCGTGCTCACCTCGGCGGGCGCGGCGTCCGGCATCGACCTGTGCCTGCACATCCTGCGCGGCGACCTGGGGGTGGCCGCGTCCAACCACGCGGCCCGGCGTCTGGTCGCCGCCCCCTACCGCAGCGGCGGCCAGGCGCAGTACGTGCCGCGCAGCGTCCCCGAGCCGCGGGGCGAGCGGTTCGCCGCCACCCGCGAGTGGGCGCTGCACCGGCTCGGCGAGCCCCTCACCCTCGACATCCTGGCGCGCCAGGCCGGGGTATCACCGCGCACGTTCTCGCGGCGCTTCGTGGAGGAGACCGGCTACACGCCGATGCAGTGGGTGATGCGCGCCCGCATCGACCTCGCCCGCGAACTGCTCGAACGCTCGCAGCGCGGCGTCGAGCAGATCGCCGACGACGTGGGGCTGGGCACCGGCGCCAACCTCCGCCTGCACTTCCAGCGCATCCTCGGCACCACACCGAGCGAGTACCGGCGCACCTTCACCCGGGGCGAGTGATCCGCCCAGACCCGGTCCGCGGGGGTGGCGGGAGGGTGGCGGGATACTTTTGAACCGTGGCGATCTCGCCACTGTCCGCGGCGCGGACGGCGGACGATCCTGGGTGGCGAAGGGAAGGGACACCAACTCATGACTCGCATCGCCATCAACGGATTCGGCCGCATCGGGCGCAATGTGCTGCGCGCACTGCTGGAGCGCGACAGCGGCCTCGAGATCGTCGCCGTCAACGACCTGACGGAGCCCGCCGCCCTCGCCCGGCTGCTCGCCTTCGACAGCACGGCGGGCCGGCTCGGGCGCCCGGTGAGCGTCGACGGGGACACCCTCGTCGTCGACGGCCGCCGGATCAAGGTGCTGGCCGAGCGGGAGCCGGCGCAGCTGCCGTGGGCCGAACTCGGCGTGGACATCGTCCTGGAGGCCACGGGCCGCTTCACCTCGGCCAAGGCGGCCCGCGCCCACCTCGACGCCGGCGCGCGGAAGGTGCTCGTCAGCGCCCCGTCGGACGGCGCCGACGTCACGCTCGCGTTCGGGGTGAACACCGAGGCCTACGACCCGGCCGTGCACACCGTCGTCTCCAACGCCTCCTGCACCACCAACGCGCTCGCGCCGCTGGCCAAGGTGCTCGACGAACTCGCCGGGATCGAGCACGGGTTCATGACGACGGTGCACGCCTACACGCAGGAGCAGAACCTGCAGGACGGTCCGCACCGCGACCCCCGTCGCGCCCGGGCCGCCGGCGTGAACATCGTGCCGACCACGACCGGCGCCGCCAAGGCGATCGGCCTGGTGCTGCCGAACCTCGACGGCAAGCTGTCGGGCGACTCGATCCGCGTACCGGTGCCGGTGGGCTCGATCGTCGAGCTCAACACGACCGTCGCCCGCGACGTGACCCGTGACGACGTGCTGGCGGCGTACCGCGCCGCGGCCGAGGGGCCGCTCGCCGGCGTCCTCGAGTACTCGGACGACCCGCTCGTGTCGTCCGACATCACGGGCAACCCCGCCTCGTCGATCTTCGACTCGGCCCTGACCCGCGTCGACGGCCGCCACGTCAAGGTGGTGGCGTGGTACGACAACGAGTGGGGTTTCTCCAACCGAGTGATCGACACGCTGGAGCTCCTCGCCGCCCGCTGACCGTACGGATGCGCAGGCCGCCCGGCCTGCGGCGACCGCCCGGGCCGTCGCCTTCCTCCGAGCGCTCCGGCCGGCCCCCCGGGTGCCGGCCGGAGCGCTCGGAGCCGTTCACCGGCGAGGGAGCCGTCCCCGTGGACGGGGTGGGCGGCACCCTGGAGGGAGAGCGGTGTGACGGCGGGCGAGGAGGTGCGTGCGGTGCGGACCAGCGACGAGATCTACCACCGGGTCCGCTGGGACCCGCGGCTGGACCCGGCCCGGTTCGTGCTGGGCATCAGCCGGCGCGAGGGCGCCCCGAAGCGGATCGCGCTGCCCTCCTTCGTGCCCGGCGGGGACATCCCGTGGCACCGGGTGGTGTTCATCGAGGCGGACGGCGAGGTGGTCTGGGACCGGGCCACGGGGGTGGACCGCATCGACGCGACCGGCGCCGGCCGGGCGCGGGACCCGCAGGCCTCCTCCGGTGCCGGCCGCCGGGCGGGGGACGTGCACGCCTCCGGCGGCGGCCGGGCGGGGGACCCCGGAGACGGCCTGAGCCCCGGCACGGGCGCGGGCGGAGGTGAGCCCGCCGGTGTCCTCGACGTGCCTCCGACCCCCCGCACGGCGCTGGCCTGGATCCCGCCCGCCGAACTGTGGCCGGCGCTCCAGGACATCCGCCGGGACTACGATCCGCAGATCCACCGATGGCCCCCGCACGTGAACGTGCTCTTCGGCTTCGTTCCGGAGACGGCCTTCGAGCAAGCCTTCCCGCTGCTCGCCGCGGCGACGGCCCGGACACCGGTGTTCACCGCCCGGCTGGACGGGGTGCGCGCCTTCCGGCACCGGGCGTACTCCACCGTGTGGCTCGACCCGGCCGCGGCCGGCCCGGCGCCGTGGGCGGAGCTGCACCGCGCGCTGCTGCGGCGGTTCCCCCGCTGCGGTGGGCCGGCCAGGAACTTCACCCCGCATCTGTCCCTGGGCCGGACCCGGGATCCGCAACGCGTCGGCGCCGAGTGCGCGACCCGGCTCGAGGCCATGACCGTGACGGTCTGGGAACTCGTCCTGCTCTCCCGCAGGGGCGACGGGCCGATGCGGCCCCGCGCCACGGTCGCCCTGCGTACGGGCGGCGTCCGGCGGCTGCCCGCGGTCGGCGCGGAGGCGCCGGGGCCGGAGGACACCGCCTGGCTCTCCACGATCACCGACAGGTGAGGGCTGCGGAGGCCCCGGCCGGGCGGGCGGGCGACGAGCGCTCGGGAACACTCCCTCACGTGGCCCCGGTGACCGTCCGGGTGTGCGAGGGCGTTCCCGCGTCACCGTCCACGTTTCCGTCCCCGTCCACGTTTCCGTCCCCGTTCCCGTTCCCGTTCCCGTCCGCGGCCGGTCCGACCAGTCGGACAGCCGGGTCCTCGAGCGCCGGGTCGGTGCTCCCGCCGAGGAAGCCGCCCGACTGGTGCTGCCACAGGTTGGCGTAGGCGCCCTTCGCCGCGAGCAGTTCCTCGTGGGTGCCCTGCTCGACGACGCTTCCGTGGTCGAGGACGACGAGCCGGTCCATGCCGGCGACGGTGCTGAGACGGTGGGCGACCACGAGGGCCGTGCGGCCGTCCATCAACCGCCACAGGGCGTCCTGGACGAGGAGTTCGCTCTCCGAGTCCAGTGCGCTGGTCGCCTCGTCGAGCAGCAGGATCGGGGCGTCGCGCAGGATCGCCCTGGCGAGGGCGACGCGCTGGCGCTGGCCGCCCGAGAGTTTCACACCCCGCTCCCCCACCAGGGTGGCGAAGCCGTCGGGGAGTTGCTCGGCGAACTCCGTGACGTGCGCGGCGGCGGCCGCCGCATGAATCTCCTCGTCGGTGGCGCCGGGCCGGGCGAAGGCGATGTTGTCGCGCAGGCTGCGGTGGAACATGGCGGGTTCCTGCGGGACGTAGGCGATCAATGAGCGCAGATCGCTCTGGCGCAGCCGGCTGATGTCCTGACCGCCGATCAGGATGCGTCCGCCGTCGATGTCCGACATCCGCAGCAGGAGCCGGGTGAGGGTGGTCTTGCCGCCGCCGGACCGGCCGACCAGGCCGATCCGCGCGCCTGCGGGCACGTCCAAATCGAGTCCCCGGAAGATCGGCTTCGCGCCCGCGTGGGCGAAGGTCACCGCCTCGAAGCGGATGCCCGTGTCGCGGGGTGCGAGCGGTTCGGGTTCCGCCGGGTCGAGCACGGTGGGCGGGTCCAGCAGCAGTTCCGTGAACTGGGCGGCCTCGGTCATGGAGCTTTCCAGACGCCGGTAGATCTGGTTGAACTCGAACATGATCTGGGTGGCGTTGGAGTAGTAGGTGAAGGCGACGACGACCTCCTCCACTCCCCGGCCCGGGCCGCCGAAGGCGACGGCGACCAGCAGCCCCAGAACGTTGGTCAGTACGGACATGGGGGCGATCAGGGTGTCGACACGCAGATTGCCGTAGTCCCAGGAGAGCAGCGTCAGGCGCCGGGAGTGCGCGACACGGTCGCGGTGTTCGCCGGCCTCCCGCCGCTCGGCCGCGAACGCGCGGATGGTCTCCATGTTCGTGAGGCTGTCGGCGACATGGCCGGAGACCCGGGCGATGGCCGCCTCACGGTCGTTGACGAGCCGTTGCCGACGGCGGATCAGCGGCGTCGCGGCCAGCACGGTCAGCGCCATCATCACGAGGAGACCGACGACGAGCATCGGTGCGTAGCTCCACAGCACCACGGCGCCGAACACCAGGGGGACGAGGCTGCCCACGATCCGGTACGTCAGGGTGTCGACGAAGTCCTCGAAGCGCTTGCCGAAGCTCAGCACCCGTTTGGTCAGGGAGCCCGCGAAGTTGTCGTGGAAGAAGGCGGCGTCCTTGGCGAGCAGTTCGTCCATGCCGGTGACATACAGGTGCTCCATGCCGAGGGCGTCCACCCGGTTCAGGCAGTGCAGCCCCACCCGCCACACGGCCTCGGACAGCAGCAGCACCAGGCCGAAGCCCAGCACGGACGGCAGCGCCGAGCCGAGGGTGAGACCGCCGGCCTCGGCGGCCTGCCCCGCCAGTTTGGCGATCAGCAGAGGGGCGATGTAGCGGATGCCGATGTTGCCCACGGCCGGCAGCAGCAGCGCGGGCAGGGTCAGTCGTCGTAGTCGCAGAAGTTCCCGGCCATAACAGCGCAGCGCCAGAACGACCGCGCCCCTGCCCGGCGTCAGCCCCGGCGTCTTCGTTGTGCCCATCACACTCCCGGAAGGTTCGAAGTCGGAAGTGTCCCGTCCTGGGCGGTCCTCGGTCCAGGCATTTACCGCGGACCTGCGAGAACCGGACACCCCGCGCGGCGGGACCCGCACCCGTACCCGGACGTCCTCCCGCCATGGTGTGAGACCGCCGCACGCCCGCCGTCCCGGCACTTGTGGGATCTATCGAATTTCGATAGTTTCCCATCGTGAGTCGATGGAAGGACGTGTCGTGGGAAAGCTGACAGTGCGTGCGCTGCGGGCCGTGCTCGTGGTGGTGCTCACCGGCACCGTGTTCGTACAGGTTCTGATGGTGTGGGCGTTGGCCACCGATCCGGAGGACGGGTCGCTCCCGCTGACCCCGCTGCGCCTGCTCACCGTCCTGGGCATGGTGTCCGTGCAGGTCGTCCTGGTCTGCGTATGGCGGCTGGTGACGATGGTGCGACGCGGCACCGTGTTCTCCCACGCGGCCTTCCGGTACGTGGACATCGTGGTCGGCGCGATCGTGGCGGCCGCCCTCGTGTGGTTCGCGGTCACCCTCGTCAACGCGCCCGGACAGCGGGACGATCCGGGCGTCACCCTCATCATGGGCGGCATCGGCGTGGCCATCCTCGGCGTCGCGCTCATCGTGCACCTGCTGCGGGCGCTGCTCGCCCAGGCCGTCGCGCGCGACGTCGAAGCGACGCGGCTGCGGGCCGAGCTGGACGAGGTGATCTGATGCCCATCGTCGTCGACATCGACGTGATGCTGGCCCGGCGCAAGATGTCCGTGGGCGAACTGGCGGAGCGCGTGGGGATCACACCCGCCAACCTCGCCGTGCTCAAGAACGGCCGCGCCAAGGCGGTGCGCTTCACGACGCTCGCCGCGCTCTGCGAGGTGCTCAAGTGCCAGCCGGGCGACCTGCTGCGCTGGGAGGCCGAGGACGCCGCGGGCGGGTGACGTACCCGGGACGGACACCGGTATGTCGGTATGCCGGAATACCGGCATACCGGCATACCGACATGCCGACAGCGCCGGCTCCGGCGTCTTTCCGCCCGTCACGAACCCCCGTTCCTCCGCCGCGGAGGGGCGGGGGTTCGCGACGGGCGGGGAGCCAGAGGGACTTCGCCGGTCAGCCGGTCGCTGCTGCCGCCGTTCCCCGCCGTGTCGCCGCACCCCGCCGTGCGCCGGTGAAGTGGGCCGCCAGGGCCCTCAGGATCGCGCTGCGGCCTCGGTCCGGCACCGTCCACAGGGTCTGCCCCCGCACCCCCCACTGCTCCAGCAGGGCGTTGGCCGCGAGGAAGCCGCTCGTCGCGGCCCGCTCCATGAGGGCGACGGGCAGGCCGGTGCGGACCAGGTCGCCGGCGACGACCACGCGGGGGTGGGGAGTGCGGACGGTGGGGCGGTCGCCGTAGCCGCCCACGGGGAACAGGGGGCAGTCCTCGTGCCATGCGTGGCGGGCGTCGAGGACCGTGGCCGTGCCGGTCTCCGGGTAGACGCGGTGCAGTTGGCCGAGGAGGCGTTTCTGCTCGACGTCCCGGGCGGCCCCGGCCGGTACGGCGTAGGCGTGCAGCTCGACGACGGAGCCCCCGGTGCGCGCGCTCCAGCGGGCCGCCTCGTCCTCGTGGCGTTCCAGCACGCTGACGTTGTCCAGGGTGCCGAAGCCGCTGGTGCCGAGGAAGCCGGGCCGGTCGGGCGCCACGGGCCGGTCCAGCCAGAGCCGGCTCACCAGGAAGGGCGGGGCGGTGCGCAGCCGTGCGATCCGCTCGCGCCAGGCCGCGTCGCCCAGCTCCGCGCTGCGCCCGGTAAGGGAGCGCAGCCCCGCGCAGTCCAGGGCGAGGACGACCCCGTCGCAGCGGCGTTCGTCGCGGTCGGAGGTGATGACGAGAGCGCCGTCGGCGGCGGGCGCGATGCGCTCGACGGCCGTCCCGGTGCGCAGCTCGGCGCGATGGCCGTCCAGATAGCCGGCCAGCGGGTCCCACAGCGCGGCCGGGAAGGGGGCGCGGGGCACGTCGAACAGCAGCCCTTCGGCCGAGCCGAGGAAGTAGATGTGGAACATCAGCGCCATCTCGGCCGCCGACAGCTCCCGCGGGTCGGCGAAGAAGCTGCGGGAGAACACCTCGAAGGCCAGGTGACGGGCGTCCTCGGGGAAGCGCACGGCGTCCAGGAAGGCGTGGGCGCTGGTGGAGTCCAGACGGTCGTACACGTCCGGCACGCGCACGTCGAGCAGCGGCAGGGCGGCCCGCGGGTCCATGGCGCGCAGGTCCGCGAGCCGGAAGGAGGGGCTGAGCGCGGCGAAGCCCAGGGCGCTCAGCGGCGGGGTGCGCGGGACGCGGCGGAAGCTGTCGCGCAGACCGCCGGCGTGCAGCAGAGGGTAGTCCGGGAGGCCGGTGAGCCGCTCCAGGCCGGGGTCGGTCCGGCGCAGCAGCCCGCGCAGGTTGTAGTACTGCCGGAAGAACGCGTGGAAGCCGCGGCTCATGGTCGCCGTCGAGCCGTCGCGCAGGACGGTCGGCCATCCGCCGGCCCGCCCGCCGAGGTAGGGCCGCTTCTCGTACACGGTGACGGCGACCCCGCGCTCGGCGAGCGCGGTGGCGGCGGCCAGACCGGCGATGCCCGCGCCGACCACCGTCACCGACGGCGGGTCCCCCGCCACCCTGGGGGCTCCGGGGCGGGCGGGCAGGATCCGGGCCCGCCGGTCGCGTCCCCGGCGCGCGGCGCCCTGGCGGGTGCCGCCCTGGCGGGTGGCGCTCACGCGTCCGCCTTCTCGCGGTCGTGCGGGCGGCGGGCGACGAAGGTGTGGGTGATGCCCGTCTGCCAGCCCGGCAGGGGCAGCGCGCGGACCTGGCCGAAGCCGGCCGCGCCGAGCCGCCGCGCGAACCGCTCCGCGGTGTCGAACTCCACCACGCTGCGCCACAGATGCCGGTACAGCGGCCCGTCCCCCAGCAGGGCCGCCACGGGCTGTACGACACCGCGGCACACCAGCGTCCACACCGCGCGGTCCGCGCGCCGCCCGCTGAGGGTGTACTCGTGCACGCCGAGCCGGCCGCCCGGCCGCAGCAGCCCGTGCACGGCGGCGAGGACGGCGTCGGGGTCGGTGACGTTGCGGAAGAGGTAGGCCGCGAACACGGCGTCGTAGGGGCCGCGCACCCCGGCCTCGGCCAGCCGCTCGGCGGGGGCGTGCACGAAACTCACCCCCTCCGCCCAGGGTTTGGCCGCGGCCCGCTCGAGCATGCCGGCCGAGGCGTCCACGGCCGTGATGCCGGCGGCGGGCAGGACGGACCTCAGCGCGGCGGTGGAGGCGCCGGTGCCGCAGCCGAGGTCGAGCAGGCGCAGCCCTTGTCCGTGTCCGGGCAGGCCCAGCCGGCGCACCGAGCGGCGCAGATGGGCGTGGTAGCCGGGATTGGCGGCCACGAGCGTGTCGTAGGTGCGGGAGGCGTGGTCGAAGGCGGCGGCGAGGTGCTCGTCACGAAGCAGCGTCATGCGGTCTCCGTCGGGGGCGGGGGCGGGGGTGGGGGCGGTTTCGGGGCGGACGGGTCGGGTACGGGCGGCGGGCCGGCGGTGGAGGGTGGCGGCGGCTGCGGGCAGGGGGGCAGGTCGAAGGGGCGGCGGGGCAGGCGGGGCAGTTCCAGGGCGGAGCGCAGCATCGGCCCGACGGGTGTGCGCAGGCCGATGGCCAGGTCCTCGTGCATGCGGGTCGCTCCGTCGAGGAAGCGCAGCAGCCGTGCGGCGGGCACGCGGGCGAACAGGCGGCTGAACAGTTCCGGGCCGTCGGCACGGCCGCTGTCCAGGGCGCGCAGCAGGACGGCGTCCATGGCGCGGGAGCGCGCCGGGTGGGCGGCCGGCGGCATCGGGCGGCGCCCGCGGCGCAGCGCGTCGGCCACGGCCCTGGTCTGGCGCTGGAGTCCGGCGAAGGTGTAGCCCGTGGCGGGCCGGGTCGCTCCGCCGGCGGCTCCGATGCGGAAGACGGAGGCTCCGGTCTGCCGCGGGATCGGCGCGTCGGTCATCGGGATGACGCCCGTCTCGTGGGCCAGGACCCGCCGTTCGCCCAGGCGCAGCACCTCGTCGGCGTAGTGCCGTACGGCGGCCTCGTACCCCTCCGGGGTGAGGGTGCGGGTGGAGAACTCGGTGTACTCCACCAGCGCCTCGCACGGCCCGGTCGGCAGGACGTAGCCGAAGGACAGGCCGTGCGCGGGCTGCGGGGTGCGGAAGTCCATCAGCTCCACGACGGCCGGGTCGAAGGCCGGCCGGGCGGTGCGCACGAACCAGCCGTGGAAGTGCTGCAGCAGGGTGGTGCGCGCGGCCGGCAGGCTGCCGGGGGGCCGGGAGTCGAGCACCCAGCGGGCGCTGAGCACCCGTACGCGCCCGTCGGGGTCCCTCAGGTGGACGTGTGCGCCGCCGGGCACGTCCTCCACCGCGTCCACGGTCGCCCGCAGGCGCCGCACGTTGGGGCTGCGGGCCAGGTCCCGAAGGACCAGGCGCTCGAAGTCGTCGGAGCGGATCATGCGGTACCGAAGGGGTGAGATGTCGCCGTCGACCGGGGCCCCGGTGCGGGGGCGCACTCTCAGCCGCTGCCACTCGGCCCGCACCGCCGCGTCGAACCGTCCCGGCCCCGCCGTCCAGTAGCACCAGGTCCGCGGTGGTGGCCGCAGCGGGCCGGGCGGTGCGTCCACCAGCACCACGGCGGGTGTCCGCAGACCCGGAACGCTTCCGGCGAGCCGGTGGGCCAGCGACAGCCCGGCTGCGCCCGCACCCACGACGGCGACGTCCGCCTCCGGCACGGCCTCTCCCTTCCTCGGGGTCCTCGGGGTCCTTTTCCTCGGGCTCCCTCCGGTTGCCCGGTTTCTCGAACGTCACCGCGTACGCCCCGGCCCGGTCTTCCGGAGTGTGTACCCCGGCGGATGCAGGGCGCCCCGTGGCGGCGAGCGGGCGAGCGCCGGACACGGCACGGTGGAAGGGGACGGATCCCCGGTGGCCGCCGCGATCGCGTGGGCCGTTCGCGCATCCGTCCGTGCCGTGCACGCCGAAGCGGATGGGTGACGGGAACGACCGAGACGGACACGATGGAGGGAACCGGAATGCGTCCCACCCGTGCGAAGGACCACCCCGCGACCGCGCCGCCGCAGCCGGCCACGGCGGCGCCCGTGGCGTCACCCGCGCCCGGGCGAGAGGCCGACGACGAGCAAGGACACGGCCGGGCCGAGGAGCGCCCCGCGGCCGGCGGCCCGCTCCCGGCCGGCCCCGCCGAGGTGCGCCGGATCGACGCCGACGTGCCCGGCGCCGTCGGCCGGATGCTCGACCATGTGCTGACCGAGCGTCTGCGCCGCGCACGGCTGGCGGATCCGCTGTTCGCCCGGGAAGTGGCCGAACGGGTGGCGGGCTTCACCCTGGAGGGCGGCAAGCGCAGACGCGCGCAGCTGGTGTGGTGGGCGTCGCGCGCCTGCGCCGGCCCGGACCCGGCGTCCGCGGGCGCGGCCCTGCGGATCGCGGCCGCACTGGAACTGCTGCAGACCTGCGCCCTCGTCCACGACGACGTGATGGACCGGGCGACGCTGCGGCGCGGCCGGCCCACCCTGCACACCGACCTGACCGCCGAGTACGCCGACCGGGTGGGAGCCGGGCGGGCCGAGCGGTTCGGCCAGTCGGCGGCGGTGCTCGCCGGGGACCTGGCGCTGGTGTGGGCCGACGACATGGTGGCGGAGACACCGCTGGCGCCCTGGACGGGGGTGGTGGTGCGGCGGCTGTGGAGCGACATGCGCACGGAGATGGTGGCGGGCCAGTACCTGGACGTGCAGGGCCAGGTCACCGCCACGCGGTCCCTGCCCCGGGTGCTGCGCGCCGCCCGCCTGAAGAGCGCCCTGTACTCGGTCGAGCGGCCCCTCGCGCTGGGGGCCGCCGTGGCCGGCGCGGACGAGGTGACGCTGCGCCGGCTGTGCGAGGCCGGGCGGTGTGTCGGCATGGCGTTCCAGTTGCGCGACGACCTGGACGACGTCTTCGGGGATCCGCGGCGGACCGGCAAGGCGTGCGGCGGCGACATCCGGGAGGGCAAGCCCACGTATCTGGTCGCGGTCGCCCGCGAGCGGGCCGAGGCCACCGGCAACGGCGCCGCGCTGGCCGTGCTGGACCGGTGGCTCGGCGACCCGGCCCTCACCCGGCACGGTCTGGACGAGGTGCGGGACGTCCTGGTCACGACGGGCGCCCGGGCCACCGTGGAGACCAGGGTCGACCGGCTCGCCGCGCAGGGGCTGAGGCACTTCGACGGCGCCGTGCTCGACGCGGAGGGCGCCGGCCCGCTGCGCGCCCTGCTGCTCGCGACGGCCGGGGCCGGGCAGTACGGCGGGGAGGCATCCCCGCGTCCCCGGACCGCGGACGGTCCGTGCGCGGCCGGTGCCGGGGGCGGCGCGGGGAGCGGCCGGTGACCCGCACCGTGCCCGGTCCCACGGACCACGTGGTGGTCGTGGGCGCCGGACTCGCCGGACTGTCGGCGGCCCTGCACCTGCTGGGCGCCGGACGCCGGGTCACCGTCGTCGAGCGCGAGGAACTGCCCGGCGGCCGGGCCGGACGCCTCGACCGGGCCGGCTACCGGATGGACACCGGGCCGACCGTGCTGACCATGCCCGAGCTGGCCGACGAGGCGTTCGCCGCCGTCGGCGGCAGTCTCCGCGAACGGGTCGAGCTGATTCCCCTGCACCCGGCCTACCGGGCCTGCTTCGCCGACGGCAGCAGCATCGACGTGCACACCGGCGCGGACGCCATGGCCGCGGAGGTGGAGCGGTTCGCCGGGGCGGCCGAGGCGGCCGGCTACCTGCGGCTGCGCGACTGGCTCCAGCGGCTGTACCGGGCGCAGATGCGGCACTTCATCGACGCCAACTTCGACTCGCCGCTCGGCCTGCTCACCCCCGATCTCGCCCGGCTGGCCGCCCTCGGCGGCTTCGGCCGCCTGGACGCGCGCATCGGCCGCTTCCTGAGCGACGAGCGGCTGCGCCGGGTGTTCTCCTTCCAGGCCCTTTACGCCGGGGTGCCGCCGGCGCGGGCGCTGGCCGCCTACGCGGTCATCGCCTACATGGACACCGTCGCCGGCGTGTACTTCCCCCGGGGCGGCATGCACGCCCTCCCGCGGGCGATGGCCGAGGCCGCCGCCGCGGCCGGCGCGGACCTGCGGTTCGGGCAGCGGGTGACCCGTCTGGAGCGTTCGGGCGAGCGCGTCACGGCCGTCGTCACGGACACCGGCCGCATCCCCTGCGACGCCGTGGTCCTCACCCCGGACCTGCCCGTGGCCTACCGGCTGCTCGGCCGCCGGCCGCGCAGACCGCTCGCCCTGCGCCACTCCCCCTCGGCCGTCGTGCTGCACGCCGGCACGGACCGCACCTGGCCCCACCTCGCCCACCACACGATCTCCTTCGGCGCGGCGTGGCACACCACCTTCGGCGAACTCACCCGCACCGGGCGGCTGATGAGCGACCCCTCCCTGCTCGTCACCCGCCCGACCGCCACCGATCCGAGCCTCGCACCGCCGGGCCGTCATCTGCACTACGTCCTGGCCCCCTGCCCCAACACCGACATCGGTCCGGACGCGGCGGCCTGGTCCGGCCTCGGCCCGCGCTACCGGGACGCGCTGCTGCGCGAGCTGGAACGGCGCGGAATGGACGGCCTGGGAGCCGCCGTCGAGGAGGAGTGCCTGGTCACTCCCGCCGACTGGCACGCCCAGGGGCACGCCGCCGGAACACCCTTCTCGGCCGCCCACACCTTCGCGCAGACCGGGCCGTTCCGGCCGCGCAACCTGGTGCGCGGCACCCGGAACGCGGTCCTGGCCGGCTGCGGCACCACGCCGGGCGTCGGCGTGCCGACAGTGCTGCTGTCGGGCAAGCTGGCCGCCGCCCGCATCACGGGGGTTCCCCGGCGCACGGGCACCCGCCGGCGCCGCGCCGCGGCGGCCGCCCTCCCCGCCCCGGCCGGCACCCCGGCCACCACGGCGGGCGCCCCGGCCGGCGCCGCGCAGGAGCCGCCCCTGCGTCCAGGGCCACTGAAGCCGCCGGCCCCGGCCCCGGCCCCGTCCGCGTCCGCGCCCCCGTCCCCGTCCGCGTCCCCGTCCGCGGAGTCCGCACCCGCCGCGAGGCGGACCCCAACCCCGCAGCACCCCGCCGCCGATCCCCCGGCCCCCGCGAGCGAAGGCAGGACAGGATGACCGATCGAGAACTGGACGCGGCGGGCATCACCGATCCGGTGCTCCGGGCGGCCTACCACCACTGCCGCGCCCTCAACGCCCGCCACGGCAGGACCTACTTCCTCGCCACGCGGCTGCTGCCGCCCGAGCGCCGGCCCGCCGTGCACGCCCTGTACGGCTTCGCCCGCTGGGCCGACGACATCGTCGACTCCCTCACCCCCGGCGCCGGAACGGACGCACGGAGGCGGACGCTGACCCGGTTCCAGGACGACCTGGAAGAAGGACTGCGGCGGGGCGGCAACGGCCGGCCCGTGGTGCGGGCCCTCGCCGACACCGCCCGCCGCTACGCCATCGACCACGCCCACTTCCGTGACTTCATGACCGCGATGCGCTCGGACCTGGTCGTCGCCTCCTACCCCACCTACGCCGACCTGAGGGCGTACATGCACGGCTCGGCCGCGGTGATCGGGCTGGAGATGCTGCCGGTCCTGGGCACCGTGGCGCCGCGCGAGGAGGCCGCACCGTACGCCGCGGCGCTGGGCGTCGCCTTCCAGCTGAGCAACTTCCTCCGGGACGTCGGCGAGGACCTGGACCGCGGACGCGTCTACCTGCCGGCCGACCTGCTCGCCGGTCACGGAGTGGACCGGGAGCTGCTGGTGTGGAGCCGCGCGACGGGCCGGACCGACCGCCGCATCACCGCCGCGCTCAGGGAGTTCGAGGCCCTGACCCGCGAGGCGTACCGGACGGCGATGCCAGGAGTCGGCCTGCTCGAACCGGTGGCACGGCCCTGCGTCCGCACCGCGGCCGTCCTGTACGGCGGCATCCTCGACGCCGTCGCCCGCGACGGCTACACCGTGCTGCACCGGCGGTCGGTGGTGCCGCGGCGGCGCCGGGCGGTAGTCGCCGCCGACGGGCTGGTCCGGGTGGCGGCGGCCCGGCTGCGTACCCGCAGCGGTCCCGGACACCGGCCGCCCCCTCGGGCCCGCACCCTGCCGACGGCCGCGTTCGCGGCGGCTGCCGCGGTCGCGCCGGCGGCCGCCGTCCGCCGCGCCGAGGAGGTCGTGTGAACCGCCGTCGTCTGCCGTTGTCCCTGCGCCGCCGCGCCGTGCCCTGGGAGGGCCAGCGCCCCACCTGGCCCGAGGCACGGCCCGCGGTGATCGCCGGGGCGCTCAAGCGGGCGCGGGCCCGCCCGTCCGGGAACTGGTACGTCGTCGGCGCCTCCCGCGCCCTGCGGGGCGACGGGAAGCTCGCGCGGACCGTGGCCGGGCAGGAGGTCGTGGTGTGGCGCGGGCCCGGCGGGCGTCTGGCCGGCGGGCCGGGGATCTGCCCGCATCTGGGGGCACCACTGCGGGACAGTCCGGTGCGCTGCGGCACGCTGGTCTGCCACTGGCACGGACTGGCCCTGGACGGCACCCCGTACGCGGGCTGGTCGCCGCTGCCGGTGCACGACGACGGGCTGCTCGTGTGGATCCGGCTGGACTCGGTGGGCGGGGAGGAGCCGCTGGAGGAGCCGGTGGTGCCGCGGCGGCCCGGGACCGCGCGCTCCCTGACGGCCGTCTACACCGGCGTCGGCGTCTGCGAGCCCGAGGACGTGGTGGCCAACCGGCTCGATCCGTGGCACGGGGCATGGTTCCACCCCTACTCGTTCGTCGACCTGACGGTGGTGGATACGCGGCGCGGCACCGGCGGCACCGGCGGGGCGCACGACCACGGCCCGGACGTCCTGACCGTCGACGTGTCCTTCAAGGTGGCGGGCCGGCTGGTGGTGCCGGTCCGCGCCGTCTTCACCGCACCCGAGCCCCGTACGGTCGTCATGCGCATCACCGAGGGCGAAGGCGCGGGCTCCGTGGTGGAGACCCATGCGACGCCGCTCGGCGCGGACGTGGCCGGCCGGCCGCGCACCGCCGTGGTCGAGGCGGTCGTCGCCTCCTCGCCCCGCCCCGGCTTCGCCGCCGCCCGCCGGGCCGCGCCGCTGCTGCGTCCCCTGATGCGCGCCGCGGCCGGGCGGCTGTGGAAGGACGACCTGGCCTACGCCGAGCGGCGCTGGCAACTGCGGTCCACCGGCCGGTTCCCGGGCTGAGCGGCACGCGACACCGCAGTTGCCCGGGCCGCCTCCGGTGGAACCCTGAGCGTATGAGCAAGCCTGCGCTGATCGTCATCGACATGATCAACACCTACGACCACGAGGACGCCGAACTGCTGCTTCCCGCGGTGGAGCCGGTCGTGCCGGTCATCACCGACCTCCTGCGGCGCGCGCGGGAGCAGAAGGTCACGGTCATCTACGTCAACGACAACTTCGGCGAATGGCGCTCCCACCACGGCGAGCTGCTGGACCGCGCCCTGGCGGGCCCGCACGCCCGCCTGGTCGAACCCGTCAAACCCGACGCGGACTCCCTGTTCGTGCTGAAGGCCCGCCATTCGATCTTCTACGAGACACCGCTGCAGTACCTGCTTCAGCAACAGGGATTCGACCAGCTCATCCTCTGCGGCCAGGTGACGGAGCAGTGCGTGCTGTACTCGGCCCTGGACGCCCACATCCGACACTTCGACGTGATCGTCCCCAAGGACGCGGTCGCGCACATCCACGAGGATCTCGCGCGGGCCGCCCTGCGGATGATGGAGCGGAACATGGGCGCGCGCGTCTGCGAGAGCCACGAGATCCTCACGTGACAAGCCGCGCGGCGCCTCCGACCCGCCCCCCGGCGGCCGCCGGGGACCTCAGAGATCCAGGACGGCGCGCAGCGCGTTGTCCACGCTCTCCTGCTGCTCGGGGCCGATGTTGCCGTGGAACTTGCCGTTGTCGAAGCGGGCCGCGGCGAGCTGGAGCAGGTTCACGGCGACCACGGAGGCGTCGACCGGCGAGGTCAGACGCACGCTCATCGCCGTGTCGGGATGCTGGGCGGGGGCGTGCAGGACCAGCGCCAGGGCGGCCCCGTAGGCCTCCGCGAGCCCGTCCAGGCTGACGACGAGCACGGTTCGCACGCCTCTGCCGGTGTCGACGTCCCAGACGTCGCCCTTGCGCACCGTCACGCGGCGTCTCCCTCACCCTCGAGGTCGAGGGGGGCGATCTCGGCGAGCTTGCGGGCCGCGTCCAGCGTCATCTGCCGGCGGACGGCGCGCAGGATGTAGTCGTTCAGCGAGGGCGCGTCGGCGGCGGCCGCCCGCAGGGACTTGTCCATGGCATCCGGGATGCGCAGGGTGATGGCAGTCATGACGCCAACTTTAGTGGCACGGACGCCGTCATGCCAGCCACCACGACCTTCTCGCACTCCAGGACCCGGACCGCCGCCCGGCGCCGGCACCCGCGTCGGGACCCGCGCCCGGACCCGCGCCCGGACCCGCGCCCGGACCCGCGTCGGCAGCGTCCCAGCCCCGGCGCTGACGGAGTCGGCCGGTCAGGCGAGTGCCGAGGCGACGAGGGCGACGGCGCGGTCGTCGTCGTGGGCCAGCCGGCGCAGGGCCTCCCGCGCGGCGGTCCCCGGCAGCTCGACCAGCGCCTGGACGAGACGTATCCGCGTCGCTGTGTCCGCGGCGGGTGCGTCGAGTTCGTCGACCAGTGCGGTCAGGATGCGCTGCTCGCGCGCCGGGTCCCGGGACAGCGTGGCGAGGATTTCCGCCGCCTCGACGTCATGGGATCCCCGGACCACCATGTCGACGAGTACGGGCACCGCCGCGCTCGCGCCCCGCCCGCCCAGCGCCACGGCGGCGTGCCCGCGCACCGTCGCGTCGGGGTCGTCGAGCGCCTCCGTGAGCGCCGCGGTCGCAGCCGGGGTCTCGGGCATCACGGCGATCGCAGGCACCGCGCGCCGCCGGACCCGGACGTCCGCCGAGCGCGCGCCGTCGGCCAGCACCGCCGGCGCGTCACCGCCCGACCGGGCGAGCGCCCACCTCAGGGCGCCCGCGACGCCGGGGTCGGTTTCCGCCAGGATTGCCCTGGCCAGCACTTCGGCGGGAACCGGCAGCTGCTCCGGGCGGCTCAGGACGGCCTGCTGCCTGCGGGCCGCGCTGGTGGAGTCGAGCCCCTGCATGAGCTCGACGACGCGCAGGACGTCCTGCCAGCCGACCGGCGCCGAGGCGTCGATCGCCCGCAGCCGCTCGAGCAGTTCCCGCTCCCGCTCCAGGCGTTCCTCCGCCCAGCGGATGAGGTCGCCGACCAGAGCCGACGGTGCGCAGGCCGGGTCCTCGAGGAAGGCCGGGTCCTCGAGGGCACGCCCGATCTGCTTGAGCGAGAGCCCGAGGGACCGCAGGCTCTCGACGTGGAAGAGCCTGCGCACGTCCTCGGAGGAGTACTCGCGGTAACCACCGACGGTACGACCGCTCGGCCGCACCAGCCCGAGGGCGTCGTAGTGCCGGAGCATCCGGGCGCTCACGCCCGAGCGGCGAGCCACTTCGCCGATCAGCACGGCGCGCTCTCCCCGGGGGTCCCGGCCGGCTCGGCCGGCCCGATCGGCCTCGCGGCGCCCGCGGCCGCCGTCGCGGCGGCCGCGCTCCCTTCCGGGCCGAGTGCGAGGATGCGCTTCGCCTCTTCGACGGCCGCGTCGAACCCTGCCTCCGGGTGGTTCCGGAGCATCGCGGTGGCGCGGGCGTGCAGGGCCACCTCCGGATCGGAGTGGGCGGCAGCCCTCCGAAGGGCTGGTCCGGCCGCGTCGCCGAGGCCGACGAGGGCACGGCTCAGGCTCCGCCGCACGGTGCTGTCGCCCCGCCCGAGCTGCGTCACCAGCGCGTCGGCCAGGTCTTCCTTCCCGTCCTCGGGCACGAGGGCGACCGCGACGCGCCACGCGGTCCGGGCGACCTCGTCGTGGGCGTCGTGCAGCAGGCGGTGCGCGGTCCGGTCCCACGCGCTGCTGTCACCGATCTTGGAGAGCGTGTGCAGCGCCTGGCTGCGGGCTTGAGGATGCTCGGAGTGGAGTTCCCGCCGCAGCAGGGGCAGGGTGGACTCCGCCGCGAAGCGGGTCAGCGCCCACGAGAGCATGTCCCGCACGAAGAAATCCGGCTCGACCGCGCACCGCTCGACGAGTGCCTCCAGGACGGCCGGACGGGGATCGGAGCCGATCGCCAGGGCCGCCTGGAGCCGGACCGAGGCATTCTCGGCGCTCAGGGCCATGACCATGGCCATGGCCCTGGGGGTGTTGTGCGGGGTTCCGTCTGTCGTCTTGATCGGGACCACCTCCTGCACCCAGGGCACACGTTGACAACGTGTCAAGGTCAAGCCCCGGCCCCTGGCCGGCGGACCGACGCACCGCCGGCCCCGCCCTGGGCCGCCGTCGGCACCGACACCGGCACCAGCGCCGGAATCGAACGTCGGCTCACGGGGGCGCTCCGCGGTCGGCGTCCCCTCGGTGGGTGCCGGCCGCACCCGCAGGGGGACCGGGACGGCCAGGGGAGCAGCCCCAGGCACCTTGGCCACGGGCTCATGCGCCGGCTCCCGAGAGGGCTCCGTGCAGGAAGACCTCGACCAGCTCTCCGGGGGTCAGGTCCGGCTCGCCGTCGGTGCGCGGCTGGGTGAAGAGCAGCCCGAAGAAGAGGGCCGCGATCTGCTCGGGCGGGCGGCGCAGCGCGGCCCGCTCGGGCTCCAGCAGTTCCGCGAGGGCCGCGCGGACACGGGCCGTCGACTCCTCGCGGCCCGCGCCGCGCACCGTGCCGCGGTGCTTGCCGCCGTGGTGCCCGAGGGAGCCGAGGATCGCGCCCATCCTGGACATGTGCGCCTCCAGCGCTTCGGCCGCCTCCGCGAGCCGGCCGGGCAGCGGCTGGGTCACGTCGATCGCGTCGAGCTCGCGGATCACATGATCCGGGGAGAGCGCCTCGGCCACGCAGGCCTGCAGCAATTCGTCCTTGTCGGCGAAGACCCGGAAGATCGTGCCCTCGCCGATGCCCGCGGCGCGGGCGATCTTGGCGGTCGTGACCGCGGCGCCGTACTCGGCGATGAGCGGGATGGCGGTCCGGATAATCATTTCACGGCGCTGCTCGGGCGACATGCCGGGGGCGCGGCGGCGGGCGGTCCGGGCGGTCTGGTTCTCCTTGGCGGGCGTCATGACCGCGAGAGTACGGAGTGAGTGCTCACTCCGTCAATGAGTGAGGACTCACTCCGCCTGGTTTTCCGTCTGCTTTTTCGCCTGCTTCTCCCACGCTCGGCCGCTTGCCGGCGGCAGTCGGCGGATGCGTACGGAGGCGCGGCACCGTGGCCGCACGCGAACGGGGCGGGCCGGGATGTCAGGATGGGGGCATGACGACCAAGGTCTACTTCGACATCACCATCAACGACGAGCCCGCCGGGCGGATCGTGTTCAACCTGTTCGACGACGTGACGCCCAAGACCGCGGAGAACTTCCGCGCCCTCGCCACCGGCGAGAAGGGCTTCGGCTACGCGGGCTCCTCGTTCCACCGCGTCATCCCCTCGTTCATGCTCCAGGGCGGTGACTTCACCCGGGGCGACGGCACCGGCGGCAGGAGCATCTACGGCGAGAAGTTCGCCGACGAGAACTTCACCCTCAAGCACGACCGGCCGGGCCTGCTGTCCATGGCCAACGCCGGCCCGAACACCAATGGCTCGCAGTTCTTCATCACGACCGTCGTGACCGACTGGCTGAACGGCAAGCACGTGGTGTTCGGCGAGGTCGCCGACACCGAGAGCATGGACCTCGTCAAGAAGATCGAGGCCCTCGGCTCCTCCAGCGGCCGTACCTCCAAGAAGATCACCATCGCCGCGTCCGGTCAGCTCTGACGGATCGGCGGCCTGGTGCCCGCGCCACGCGCGGGCACCGGGCCACGCGCGGGCACCGGGCCGCGCGCGGGCACCGGGCCGTGATCCCGCTCCCTCGCGCCGTGCGGCGGAGGTCACAGCGGCACTGCGTCTCGCGCCGCGCGCCGGGGGGTGCAGCTGTCAGGACCTCCTCGTAGGCTGCGGTCATGACCGAGATCCACACCCCGTCGCCCCGCGAGGCCTACGAGCTGCTCATGGCCGGTAACCGGCGATTCGTCGACAGCGTTCCCGAGCACCCCAACCAGGACGCCACCCGCCGCACCGAGGTCGCACCGGCCCAGAGCCCCTTCGCGGTGCTGTTCGGGTGTTCCGACTCCCGGCTGGCCGCGGAGATCATCTTCGACCGCGGGCTGGGCGACCTGTTCGTGGTGCGCACCGCGGGCCATGTGCTGGGCAACGAGGTGCTGGGCAGCATCGAGTACGGCGTGGACGTGCTGGACTGCCCGCTGGTCGTGGTGCTCGGGCACGACTCGTGCGGCGCGGTCGGCGCGGCCTGCGCCGCGCTGGAGGACGGCATCGCCCCGTCGGGATACGTCCGGGACGTCGTCGAGCGGGTGACCTCCAGCGTGCTGACGGCGCGGGCCGCCGGACGGGTCGAGCCGGAGGAGATCCTCGCCGAGCACGTGCGGCACACCGTCGACCTGCTGATGGACCGCTCGCGGATACTGGCCGAGAACGTCGCCGCCGGCCGGACCGCCGTGGTGGGCCTGTGCTACCGGCTGGCCGACGGCAGCGCGCGTCTCGTCGCGGCTCGCGGCCTGGACGTGCCGGTGTCGGCCGTGTCCTGACCGCGCTCCCCGGTCGTCCCCGTGTCTGACCGCTCGCGGCCGATCGACCAACACCGTGTCCCGACCGCTCACGGCCGCTGTCGTGGCGTGCGACCGGACGCCGTTGAGGCGTGCGACCGGCCGCCGTTGGGCCGTGTGGCCGCCCGCGGCCGGAGGGTGAGCGGGGCGGCCGCGGTCCGGGTCACGCGGTGGGCCGGGGGCCCGCCGCGCGGCCGAGCCGGTTGGCGATCGCCAGGCCGAGCCCTTCCTCCTCCGGCAGTGACGCGACGATGAGGTCGCACCCGCGCTGGTCCAGCTCGCGAAGGAACCCGTACAGCCCGCGCGCGTAGTCGGCTCGCGAAGCGGGGACCGCGACCGTGGCGTGCGCCTGGACGGCGGTGTCCGCGTGGGAGGGAGGAAGCAGGACGCCCACCTTGTGCCCCAGGTCCTGCGCGAGCTCCGCCTCGGCGGCGACCTTCTCCGGTGCGACGAGGACGACCCGCGCACGCGGCGCGTAGTGCGACGGGTGCCGGCCGGGCACACGGATGCCGCTCGTCGAGTGGACCGCGAGCGGCTGCCCCAGGACCGCTTCCAGGTCCTCGCGCGTCACCCCGCCGGGCCGCAGGACGCTCGGCGTGCCGCCCGTGGCGTCGACGATGGTCGACTCGACGCCGACCGTGCAGGGTCCGCCGTCCAGTACGAGGTCGACGGCATCGCCGAGTTCCGCGCGGACGTGCTGGGCCGTCGTGGGGCTGACCGAGCCGAAGCGGTTCGCGGACGGCGCCGCGACGCCCCCGCCGAAGGCCGACAGCAGCGCGAGCGCCACGGGGTGGCCGGGCACGCGCACGGCCACCGTGTCCAGACCGCCGGTCGCCGCGAGGGAGACCCGGGGACCACGCCGCAGGACCAGCGTGAGCGGCCCCGGCCAGAAGCGCTCGGCCAGCAGGCGCGCCGTCGGCGTCACGTCCTCGACCCAGCCGCCGAGCTGCTCCACGTCACCGAGGTGGACGATCAGCGGATGGGAGGGCGGGCGCCCCTTGGCGTGGAAGACACGGGCCACGGCGTCGGCGTTCCCGGCGTCGGCGCCCAGGCCGTAGACGGTCTCGGTCGGGAAGGCCACCAGGCCTCCGCCGCGCATTACACCGGCCGCCTTCTCGATGTCGCTGTCCGTTGTCGTCACCCTCGTACACCTCTCGTTGTCGCTCTTTTCGCGCGTCCCGCGTCGCGCCCTCTCGTGCCCGGGCGGGAGCGCCGTGTCACTTGAGGGAACGTGGTTCTCGCCGTCGGGTTGCGGGTGCCGTCCCGCCTCGGGTCCCTCCCGGCGTGTGCCCGTCCCGGCTCCCCGCATGGCCCGCCGCGGACCCGCGGCTTAGCGTGGTGTGGTGGTGGCCAGGTTGACGGCGGTGAACGTGGGCATGCCGAAGGACGTTCCGTGGCATGACCGCACCGTGCACACCGGCGTGTACAAGCGAACGGTCTCCGGGCCGCGGATGGTGCGGCGGCTGAACATCGACGGGGACGGTCAGGGGGACCTGGGCGGCCACGGCGGTGAGCAGCGGGCCGTACTGGTGTACCAGCTGGATTCGTACCGCCACTGGCGCGAGGAACTGGGCCGGGACGACCTGGCGCCCGGGCAGTTCGGTGAGAACTTCACGGTCGAGGGTCTGCCCGACGACGAGGTCTGCATCGGGGACCGCTACCGCATCGGGGAGGCGGTCTTCGAGGTCACACAGCCCCGGGTGACGTGCTACCGGGTGGGGCTGCGGATGCGGGAACCCCGGATGCCCGCCCTGCTCGTGGCTCACCGCCGCCCCGGGTTCTACCTCCGGGTGATCGAGGAGGGCGAGGTCGAGGCCGGCCAGGAGATCGTCAAGATCTCCACCGGTCCCGAGGCCATGACGGTGGAGGAGATCGACGGAATCCTCTACCTGCCCGGCCACACGCGTGAGCAGGTGGAACGCGCGCTGCGGATCCCCGCGCTCAGCCCGGGCTGGCGGCAGTCCATGCGGGCGCTCCTGGAACAGGCCGACGGCGGGGCCGGCGCAGCCGGCGGCAGCGCCGGCCTGAACCCGGCCGCGACCGCCCCGCCGCCCGCCTGGCAGGGCTTCCGCCCCCTGACGGTCACCCGCGTCCAGCAGGAGAGCGACAGCGTGTTCTCCCTGTACCTGGCCGACCCCGACGGGTCCCCCCTGCCGGCGGCGCGGCCCGGACAGTTCCTGACGGTGAGGGTCCGGCCCGCGGGAGGGGCGAGCCCGCTGATCCGCAGCTACTCCCTGTCGGGCGAGCCCGGTACCGGCACGTACCGCATCAGCGTGAAGGCCGAACCCCACGGCGCCGCCAGCGCGGAGCTGCGCGCCCATGTCCGAGTCGGCGACCGGCTGGAGATCGCGGCACCGCGCGGCACCTTCTCCCTCGCCCCCGGCGACGGCCCGGTCGTCCTGCTGTCGGCGGGAGTGGGGGTGACGCCCGTACTGGCGATGCTGCACGCGCTAGCGCGGGACCGCTCCACCCGGCAGGTGCGGTGGCTGCACGGAGCGCGGAACGGCCGGGAACATCCCTTCGCCAAGGAGTGCCAGGACCTGATCGCCGCTCTCCCCCACGCGCGGTCGGCCGTCTTCTACAGCGCCCCGAGGGCCGCGGACCGCCGGGGCGTCGACTACACCCAGGCAGGGCGCCTGTCGGCCGATCGCATCCCGGAGCTCGGCCTGCCGACCGACGCCGACGCCTATCTGTGCGGCCCGGAGAGCTTCATGAACGGCCTCGCCGCCGGGCTCGTCGACTGGGGCCTGGACGCCGCCAGGGTGCACACCGAGATCTTCGGTTCGGGCGCTGCCCTGACCCCCGGGATCAAGGGCTCCGGGGCCGCTCCGGCTCCGCACCGGCCGGCGGGTCCGGTGGGCGGCGGACCCGAGGTCTCCTTCGCCCGCAGCGGCCTCGACGTCCCCTGGAACGACACGTACGAGTCCCTTCTCGAGCTGGCGGAGGCCTGTGCCGTCCCCGTCCGCTGGTCGTGCCGCACCGGGGTGTGCCACACCTGCGAACTGGCGCTGCTGGCCGGCGCCGTCGACTACTCCCCCGACCCCGTCGAGCCCCCGGCCGCGGGCAACGTCCTCATCTGCTGCTCCAGGCCGGCCGGCGCCGTCGTACTCGACCTGTAGCCGGGGCGGCTCGTGCGCGCCGCCCCGGCTCGCGGCCGGTCGCGTCAGCTTCCTCCGGCCCCCAGCGCGGTGAGCAGCACCAGCAGGACGGTGATCACGGCGAGCAGACCGTGGGCCATGACGACCGGCACCGGGAAGTGCTGTTCGGCCGGGACGGTGGCCTCGGCTCCGGGGCCGGCGGCGGTCGCGGCGGCGCCGGCCGTGGCACGGGCGCGATGGACGGGGATCCAGCGGGCCAGCATCACGAAGCCCAGCAGCGCCACGGGCAGCAGCAGGCCGAACGCCGTCCAGGCCAGCGCGGTGCTGTCGGTCACGACGTAGCCGATCCACACCACGAGACCGAGCGCGGCCAGGACGAAATGGCCGAAGACGGCGGGCGCGGGCAGACGGCTGACGCCGCTCTGCTGCTGGCGGACCCCGCCGCGCCGGATCCAGGTGCCGAGCATGTAGAAGCCGCCGAGAGCGGTGATCACCCAGGTGATCAGTGCGGCGATGTCCATGGGGAACTCCCGAGGGGGACGGTGGTGAAGGCGACCGGAGGACATCGGCCGTCCTGGTGGGTGGAGGTGCGCGCGTGCCGAGCGGGTCACTCGGCCGAGTGGCTGCCGCTCCGGCCGGGGCGGGGTGTGTATCCCTCGGCCTGGGTGTCCTCGTCGGCGACGCGTACGCCGTAGCGGTAGGCGAGCTTGCCGCCCAGGAATCCCGAGACCGCCAGGGCGGCGACGCTGACCGCGGACAGCGTAAGCTGCCCGAAGCCGACGCTCGCGCCGTCGGTGCGCTCGCCGTGGCGCCACAGGAAGTTCACGACGTAGGCGGCGGTCACCAGCAGGTTCAGCGTCATGTGCACCAGTGCGGTGCGATGGGCCGGGGTGCCGGCCGGAATGGCGAACAGGTCGAGGAATCCGACCGTGGCCGCCAGCAGGGCGCCGATCACGCCAACCGCCACGAGCCATTCGGACGACTGGGTCAGGAAGCCCGGACGGTGCACGACATGGGATGCGATGTCGAAGACCAGGCCGGTCACCCAGGCGCCGATCGGCACGGTCACCAGGATCGGGTGGAACGGGTGGCCGTACGGGCCGGCGAGCGAGGCGCTGACCGGGTGCTTCGCCTGAAGGTGTGACTTGCCGATCATCGCGGCCTCCTCGTCGCCCCTGCCCTTTCACCAACAAATCTTGGTCTTATTGGAGAGGGGCGTCAAGACTCTGAGCCCATGACGAGTGAAGAACATTTGTGCCTACAGGAGTGGGCGTTATCGGGGGGCGTGCATCCCGCCGCTTCCCGCTTCGTTTACACTGGAACGAGCGAAGGGGAGTAGTCCTGCAACACCGCTGGTCGACATACTGGACGGTCATCCGTCCCGGCCACCGGGCCGCGGCGCACCGAGGCGGACGAGACCTTCGGCCACGCATGACCCTGCCCGCGCGCACCGTGCGGGCGGATCCGTCGTGCCGAGCCGAACGGTTCCCCGCCGCCCCCGCCCTGGGTGCTGGAAGAACAGTCCGGCCCGGCCCCAGCAGAAAGCCTCAAGGATGACTCTCGACCCCCTGGCGATCCTCACCGCCTTCGGGCTGATCTTCCTCGCCGAACTCCCCGACAAGACGATGTTCGCCTCACTGGCCATGGGCACCCGCATGCGCCCGCTGTACGTGTGGTTCGGCACGTCCACCGCGTTCATCGTCCACGTGGCCATCGCGGTCGGCGCCGGCAGCCTCATCGGCCTGCTCCCCGCCATGGCCGTCAAGCTGGTCTCCGCGGCCCTGTTCGGCTTCGGCGCGTTCGTCCTGCTGCGCGACGGCGGCGACGACGGGGACGACGAGGCCGGCACCCGGACCGTCACCGGATTCTGGCCCGTCTACACCACCGCCTTCATGGCCGTGTTCATCAGCGAGTGGGGCGACCTCACCCAGATCACCACCGCCAACCTCGCCGCCACCAACGGCTGGCTCTCCACCGCCATCGGCTCCGCGGCGGCCCTGATGTCCGTGTCCGCCCTCGCCCTGCTCGTCGGCCGGTTCATCGCCAAGCGCGTCCCGCTGAAGATCGTGCAGCGCGTCGGGGGGCTGTGCATGGCGGGCCTTGCCGTCTGGATGCTCGTCGAGGCCTTCACCGTCTGACCCGCTTCCCCGCCCCTTCCCCGCCCTTTCCACGCCCCTTCCCCGCCGTCTGCCCGCCGCCGGGCGCCCCGCCGCGCGACCACCGCGCGGCGGGGCGCCCGGCGGCGCGGTCGTCGGCCCGGCGTCCTCCGCACCCCGCCGCGCTGCCGGAGGGGCAGGTCAGGCGTTGGAGCCGCCGTTGGTCCGGCGCTGTCCGCAGCGGCCGCCGTGCCAGTCCAGCACCAGGGTGGTGGCGTCGTCCGGCAGATGTCCCCCGCACGCGTCGTACACCGCGGTGGTCAGGGCCCGGACCACTTCACGGGGATGTTCGTCGCGGGTGGCGCCGATGAGGCCGGGCAGGTCGACCGAGGCGGCACAGCGTTCCTGCATGCCGTCGGTGACCAGTACCAGGCGGTCACCCGGCTCCAGCCGCAGCCGCTGCACCTGGTAGCTGACCGGGGCCGGCACCCCGAACGGCAGGTTCACCTTCAGGGCCAGCTCCTCCACACGGGTGCCGCGCAGCCGCAGCGGCCGGGGATGGCCGGCGTTGACCAGCCGGCACACGCCCGTGTCCAGCTCGATGCGCAGCAGCTGGCCGGTGGTCATGCCGCGGATGTTGTCGGTGATCGCCTGATGGGCGGCATACGCCTGGTCGAGAATGCCGAGGCCGGCCCGCCGGGCCCCCCGCAGGGCGTTGACGGTCAGCGTGGCCAGCAGCGCGGAGGCCGTGTCGTGCCCCATCGCGTCGGTGACCGACAGATGGAGGGTGTCCCGGTCGAGGGCGTAGTCGTAGGTGTCGCCGCCGACGTCGTCGGCCGGGGCGAGGCCGCAGGCCAGGGTGAACTGGGCCGCCTCGCAGCAGGGCGCCGACGGCAGCAGCTGGTGCTGGATCTCCGCCGCCAGGCTCACGGCGGTGGTGCGCCGCCCCGAGTGGTAGAGGTCCGTGAAGCGGCGGTCGGTCACCACTATGTACGCCAGTGCGTGCGCGGCCTCCACCACCGCCTGACGGACCGCGTCGTCCGCCTGCGGCACCACCATGTCCAGCACACCGATGCAGTCACCGCGGTTCGTCACGGGCGCGACCAGCCGGCATGCGCCGTCCTCGTCCTCCTCCTGGTGCAGACGCTGGGTGCGCAGCACCCGGTCGTACACGCTCCCCGCCAGGCCGATCCGCTCCGCCCGGCCGGACATCTCGCCCGCCGCGCCGGTTCCGGGCAGCCGCACCACTTCCTGGCCGAGGATGTCGACGAACCAGAACGACACCTCCGTCGCCGAGAACCGCTTCTCCAGGTTCCGGGCCACCACGTCCACCGACTCCACCGGCGCGGCGTCCTCGGCCGCCCGCAGCACTTCGTCCAGCCCCAGACCGTCATCACCGACCACAACCGCCTCCCCGCTCCGTCCTCACCCGGCTTCCCCCGCACCGCACCTGATACGCGCGCTCACGTGGCGGCCGGCGGGGAGGGGCACCGGCCCGTACGCCGGCGTCGATCGGGCGGCCGGCCGTCTGCTGTCGGCGAATACGCCTGGCCGCGCGGTGATCTCCCCTGCTTGGGTGCCGGTATGGAGATCCTGGTTCTGGGCGGAACGGCGTGGGTGGCTCGTGAGCTGTCGCGACAGGCGGTCGAACGCGGCCAACGGGTGACCTGCCTGGCACGCGGCCGGAGCGGAGAAGTCGCGGACGGAGCGGAACTGGTCGTCGCCGACCGGCGCGATCCGTCGGCGTACGAGCCCCTGCGCGACCGCGTATGGGACGCGGTCGTCGAGGTGTCGTGGCAGCCGGGCTTCGTTCGTGGCGCGCTCGACGCGCTGGGCGGCAAGGCCGGGCACTGGGCGTACGTCTCGTCCGGCAACGTCTACGCCTCCCACGCCACGCCGGGGGCGGACGAGTCCGCGGCCCTGCTCGCCCCGACGGACCGGAGCGAGGCCGGCCGCGAGTCGTACGGCGAGGCGAAGGTCGCCTGCGAGCAGGCGTCGGCGGCCGCCGTGGGCGACCGCCTCCTCGTCGCACGGGCCGGGCTCATCGGCGGCCCGGGCGATCACAGCGGGCGCTCCGGCTACTGGGTCGCCCGCGCCGCACGCGACCGGCGAGGGCCGATGCTGGTCCCGGACACACCGGCGATACCCACCCAGATGGTCGACGTGCGGGACCTCACCTGCTGGCTGCTCGACGCCGCCGAGGCGGGAACCACCGGCACCTGCAACGCGGTCGGCCCGGTCGTTCCGTTCGAGGAGTGGATCGCCCTGTCCCGTGCCGTCGGCGGGCACACCGGTCCGGTGGTCACCGCCGCGTCGGCGTGGCTGCTCGCTCAGGGCGTGGCCCAGTACATGGGGCCCGAGTCGCTGCCGATGTGGCTGGTCGAGCCGGGCTGGGAAGGATGGTCGGCCCGGAACGGCTCCGCGGCGCGCGCCGCGGGGCTGCGCCACCGGCCCGCGGCGGAGACGCTGGCCGACACGCTGCGCTGGGAACGCGGGCAGGGACTCGACCGGGAGAGGCTCGCGGGCCTCAGCGCGCGGCGCGAGCGCGAGTTGCTCGACGCCCTGGACGCCCTCGGCTGAGGGTGCTGGACCGGTCACGCGGGGCCCGAACGCGACACGGCCCAGGCCCGCCCGGGTGGGGAGGAGCCCCTGTTGTGCGACATCCCGTGAGTTCCCCTGAGCCCCGCTGAGTCCCTGGGCCCGTGGCCAGCGGGTTCTTCCTCCTTCGTGTGCTCTGCCGGCTTGTGACGTAACTTCGGGATTCTTGAAGCGTTCTCATCTCGTCCGACGGATTCGCAGTCGGGTCGAAGGTGAGGAGGCTCGGGTTGGCGACGCTGGCAGTCGTACGGGAGCTGCGCGAGCACTGGGCGCCCGCGTCGGCTGAGGAGCTGGAGCGGTTCGAGACCGATGTGCTTGTCCGGGTTCGTCCTCGCGCGGGCCTCAGCAGGGCTGGCGGACGGCACCATCCGCGGGGACGTCGGTCACCTGCGCGACGGCGGCCCCCGCAGCCTCCCGCGACGGGAAGGCACGGTCTGGCTCTACCTCAACCGAGTCCGCCCGGCCCTGCTGGAATGGTCGAACCCCTACGACCACCTGCGGGAGGTGACCCGCGACGACGTCCTCACCTACGTCAAGACACTGCACGGCCACCAGCGCCACGACCAACTCGTCGCCCTGCGCTCGCTGTTCACCTGGGCCAAGCGGAACGGGCTGATCTTCCGCAACCCCACCAGTCGGATCAAGGCCGGGCAATACGAGTACGCCGTGCTGCAACCGCTCGTCCCCGAGCAGGTCGACCGCTCCGTCGCGGCGGCCACCACCCCGGCGACGCGGCTCATCCTCGCCCTCGCAGCGGTCCACGCCGCCCGGGTCGCCCAGATCGCCACCCTCATGCTCGACCAGCCGCGCCAGTAACCACTGGATCAGCGCCGCGATGCGCGGGCAGGACGCGACGCTGGAACGGCTCCGCGTCGACCGCCAACTCGAAGAGGCCATGACCCACGGGCCCGACCCGCTCCACCTCGCCGAGGTGTTCGGGCTCGACGAGAAGACCGCGATGCGCTACGCGGACTCCGCACGGGCGCTGCTGCACCAGGCCGCTGAACAGCCACTTCAGTGAGTCTGCTTGACCGGTCCACGCCTTTGCTGAGGATGCGCACGCGAGGCACAGTCAGCATCCGGGGCCGATCGGCGGAGACGACGTCAGGGCGAGGGCGGCGTTCCGCAGCTGGGCCGCCCATGTCTGCTGGTCAAGCCCCAAGGTGTACTCGATGCAGCAATCGCATTGCGGGATCAGCGCCACGAACGATTGCTCCGCCTCGGTCTCGACCTCCGTCTCCCACCAGTCGTCGGTCGCCAGGTCGGCGGGAGTTATCTCTCCAGCGATGAGTCTCGCCGCCATCCGGCGCAGAGCGTGGCGCCGTGCCAGGCCCCGACCCGGCAGCCCGATCCCGGACTCGGTAAGTGCTTGCTCGAACGCTTCGCGAATATCGCGGGCATCCGCGTTGCGAGGCCAACCGGCGAGCTCGCACAATGTCGGGGTGTCCAGTCCGGCTGCGAGCGCCTCAGCAGCGATCATCGGCAGATCCTCCGGGTGTATCTCATCCGCCTGATAACGACACGCCACCTCACCCAGAGATGTGAGCCCACTCTGCACAGAGGTTTCCGGTTCCGGTGTCGTTCCTTCTGCTCTCATGACTTCTACGGTGGCAGCACCGTTTTCAGGGAAGGCACCCAGGGGTGGGCCCGCTCGACACCCACCCCGCGTGTTCGCATGAACCCGGGGCACGAACCCACGAGAACATGACCGTCCGCCCTCGGGTTCCCACGGAAAGTCCTTCAGTTTCCGTGGACTCGCGGGCCTCAACGGCCTCGGGGAACATCGGTACAGCGGTTAACGCTAAGCCGGTGATCGTGGCGTCTAGCACAGGTGGCAGGCCGGGCGGCGAGGTTCGGCGGAAGATCCCTCGGCTTCGGGCGCCACTAGCTTCGCGCTCATGCCAGTGGAGTTCCTGACCGACGAACAGGCGGCGTCGTACGGCAAGTTCAACGAGGAGCCGACCCGGCCGGAGCTGGAGCGGTTCTTCTTCCTGGACGACGAGGACCGCAAGCTGATCGCGAAGCGGCGCGGGGACCACAGTCGGCTCGGTTCCGCTCTCCAGATGTGGTGTGTTAACTGCACCAGTGCCTCCGATCATGGAGCGAGATGATCTCCGCCTGCAAGGAAGAGTGTGTTGCAAGACCTGCATCGCCAGCTGATCGAGGGCCGGGCCGATGTGCCGCGCGTCGGCTCGGTCATCGAGCTGGAATCTATACCTCGGTACACCGTTCTCGACGCTGACGGAGCCGCCGTCGCCCCGTCCTTCCGTACCTCCGCAGCCTGATCCTGGACGACAACCGGCCGTTGACCGCCAAGAGTTACGCGTACGATCTGCTGCGCTGGTACCGGCTGTTGTGGTTCCTCGGCATCCCGTGGGAGCGGGCGACGGAGGCAGAAGCGTCCGCGTTGGTCGGATGGCTCCGGGTCGCCCCGAATCCGCAGCGCCGCCGACAGCTACGGCCGGGGCCCGCTCGTCAACCCGGTTCCAGGGTCACGGGCACAGCGCCGGGCCCTCGCTCACCGGGCCCCGGACAGCGCAGTCCCTCAATTCCGGCGGGCCAGACTCCGCCAGCGGGTCCGGCGGACCGATCCCCGCTCGATTCCCGACTCGATGTGGGACGAGTTCTTCGGGGCGATGACCTGCGACCGTGACCGGGCTGCGGTCCTGTTCTACGTCTCCAGTGGCTCCCGCGCCAGCGAACTCCTCGGGGTCACCCCGGGAGACATCGACTGGGCCAAGCAACTGATCTGGTGATCACCAAAGGGACCGACGACCGCGAGGCGGTCCCGGCCAGCCCGCAGGCGCTGACGGTCCTGGCCGCATACCTCGACCACATCGGGCTGCCGCCGGCCGACGAGCCGGTTCTCCGCACCCGCCGAGGCCCGGACCGGCCGCTGACCTACTGGGCGATGCGGCGCGTGATCCAGCGCGCGAACGAGAGACTCGGCACGAACTGGACCCTGCACGACGTGCGACACACCGCCGCGACCCGGATGGCGAACGACCCCAACCTCACCCTCGCCCAGGTCCGCGCGATCATGCGGCACACCGACCTGGCACCACCGGCCGCTACCTCAATGCCCGAGTCGAGGACCTTTTCGACGCGCTGCAGGCCCACTACAACCGCCCGCGGGTGCAACGGACCTCCACCGCGACTTTCACCCCGGGAACGTGCTCTTCACGGGAACCGGGCCCACGCTGCGGATCATCGGTGTCGTGGACTGGGTCGAGACCTCGTGGGGACCTGCCGACCTGGACGTGGCGCACTGCTCGACCGCGCTCGCGCTGCTGCACGGGCCGGCGTACGGGCTGGACTTCCGCGAGCGGTATGAGGCACACGGCGGCCGGGACCCCGCCGACGACCCCGACCACCTGTACTGGCGGCTGCTGGACGCCCTGCACTACTGCCCCGACGCGGCGAAGCTGGCCGGGCCGTGGCGTGATCTGGGGCGGGACGATCTGACGTCCGAGGTGCTGGGAGAACGGCTGGAGGCGTACGTGGACGGACTACTGCAACGATACGGCTGACCAGCCCTGGATCACTCGCCTGACACCGACCCCGAGGAGGCGCGCGCATTGGCCGCCGTAGTGCTCGTCCATGGCCTGTATCACTGTCCCGAACACTTCGCCCTGGTGACAGAACTCTTGCGGACCGCAGGAACCGAGGTCGTCGTTCCCGAGCTCCACAGGGGCTCATTGCCGGCTGACACAGCCGCGGTCCAGGCTGTCATCGACTCGCTGCCGGAGCCTCCGACCGTGCTCGGTCACTCCTACGGCGGGTCAGTGATCACCGGGGTGCGTGGGGCGGGACACCTGGTCTATCTGGCGGCCTTCGTGCCGGATGTCGGCGAGAGCGCGGCCGGTCTGGGTGGCGCGTCCCCGCAACTCCAGGACGCAATCAACCCTGAACCCGACGGCTCGACCAGCCTGCACCCCGACCGGGCTGCCGACACCCTCTATGGCGACTGTCCCGAACCTCTCGCCGCTTGGGCGGCTGGCCTGCTGCGTGCGCAAGCCTCCGGCTGCGGGCGAGGCGTCCCGGAGCGGCACAGCTGGAAACACACTCCCTCCACCTACGTCGTCTGCGCGCAGGACCGGGCCATCGACCCGGTCCTGCAGTGGAAGATGGCCTCGCGCTGCACCGACGTGCGCGAGTGGCAGACGGGCCACTCCCCGTTCGTAGGACGGCCCGATCTCGTCGCTGAACTTCTGCAGGAACTGCTCGCCGCCGATACCCCGCGCCAGCCAGATGAAGGGGTCACAACTGCTCGTTAATGTGGCAGGTACAGGCAGCTGTGTGATCAGGCGGTGGACTTGGCCGCGATCCTGGTGAGCAGCTTATCGCGCAGGGCAGGCCACTCGTCCGCGAGCACGCTGTAGTACAGCGAGTCACGGCGCGTGCCGTCCTGGCGGATCATGTGGCTGCGCAACGTCCCCTCGTACACGAGTCCCAGCCGTGCGAGGGCCTGCTGGGAACGCACGTTGAGGTTGTCGGTGCGCAGGGCAATCCTGACCAGGCCCAGATCATCGAAGGCGTGCCCGAACAGCAGCAGCTTGGATTCGGCGTTGTAGGGGCCACCCCAGCACGAACGATCAAACCCGGTGGCGCCAATCTCAGCACGCCCTTCGGCAAGATCAAGCGCATACAGGCTGGTCGAGCCGACCACCGCCTCGTCCGCCAGGCGTTGAACCGCGAAGCACCGTCGGGCCGGATCCTCCAGCATCTCGCCGATCAACGCCCGCGTCTGTATCAGAGAGTCGGGGCGGGGGCGGGGCGTCCATCGCCATACCTCGGGATCCGACGCAGAAGTGAACAACGCTTCGGCATGGCTGACGGACAGCGGGATGAGGCGGACGGCGCGGCCCAGGAGAGAGTCGTTACTCACCACTGCACCGTAGCTCCGGGATCACTGTCTTACAGCCGAGTTGATGATCAACGCTGCCTTCGATCGACCTTGGTCTTCGGCAGCACCCCACTCCCCTCGTATGCTCGGCCTCCGCCTTCAGGATTCGCCTGACTTGACTTTGGTGCAGAGAAGCACCGTGCGCTATATCGGCCGGTTCCTTCCGGATGACCCGCTCGACGTGCCGTGGGTCGTGATCCAGCACCTGGCCGAGCTGCTCGGCATCGAGGACGTCTCGTGCGTGAAGCGGTACACCGAGCGCAAGCCGACGGCGTACGAGCACGCGTGGGAGATCCGGGACGCCTACGAGTACCACGAGTACGAGGATGCGGAGTGGTCGCGGCGGTTCCGCACCTTCCTGCACGGGCGGGCGTGGACGCACGCCGAGGGGCCGGTGGCGCTGTTCAACCAGGCGGTGGGCTGGCAGCGCCGTCACCGGGTGCTGCTGCCCGGAGTGTCGGTGCTGGCCCGGCAGGTGTCGGAGGCGCGGAAGGTCGCGGAGAAGCGGCTGCACGCCACGGTCGCGGGGGCCGCGCGGCGGGCGGACCCGGCGCTGCCTGGTGACCTGGTGGCGACGCTGAAGACGCCGGAGGGCTCCCGGTTCTCGGAGCTGGAGCGGCTGCGCCGGCCGCCGACGCGGACGACCGGCACGGCGTTCGCCCGCGCGCAGGAGCGGGTGGACGAGATCGGCGCGTACCGGCTCGGTCGGCTGAAGTTGTCGCAGATCCCGCCGAACCGGATGGCAGCGCTGGCCCGGTACGCGCTGGGGTCGAAGGCGCCGCTGCTGGAACGGGCGCCGGAACCGAAGCGCACGGCGATGCTCACCGCAGTGATGCGGCACCTTGAAGCCAAGGCGATCCATGAGGCCCTTGATCTGTTCCAGGTCCTCATGGCCACCCGGCTGTTGAACACGGCGAAGCGGAAGACGGAGAGGGAGCGGCTGTCCACACTGCCGCAGTTGGAGAAGGCGTCGCGCACGCTCGCACGGGCGGCGAAGGTGCTGTTCGAGGAGCTGGAGCTGTTCGAGGAGCACGGCGCGGACCTGGACGTGGCCGCGCTGTGGGCGGTGCTGGAGGAGGTCGCCCCGCGCGCCGCCGTGATGACCGCCGCGGCCACGGTGGTCTCGCTGGTGCCCGAGGACGAGGGGTCGGCCGAGGTCGCGATGCGGGCCGCGCTCGCGAACCGGTACGCGACGGTGCGCCCGTTCCTCCCGTTGCTGGGTGAGTCGAAGGCACTGGACGCGGCGAGCGCGGGCAGGCGGGTCCTGGCCGGGGTCCGGGGTGTTCCGGCGTTGGCGCGGCGGAAGGTGGGCGTCAAGCCGCTGCTGCCGCGCGAGGTGGACGACAAGCTGGTGCCGCCTGTCTGGCGCAAGGCGGTGTACGCCAACCCCGGTCTGCCCCAGGGTGCGGTGGAACGGGACGCGTACGTGGTGTGCGTGCTGGAGCAGCTGCACCGGGCCCTGAACAACCGCGACGTCTTCGCCTCGCCCTCGCACCGCTGGTCCAACCCGCGGGCCCGTCTGCTGGACGGGCCCGACTGGGATGCGGTCGAGGAGGACGTGCTGGCCGGGCTGAGCCTGGACAGGCCCGTCGAGGAGCACCTGGCGGAGCTGGTGCGGGGCCTGGACGCAGGGTGGAAGCAGCTCGCCGACCTCCTGGAAGAGGCGGGGCCGGCGGCGAAGGTCTCCATCGAGGTGCAGGACGACGGGCGGGTGAAGCTGAACGTCGACAAGCTCGGCGCGCTCGGCGAACCGAAGTCCCTGACCTGGCTACGCAAGCGGGTCGAGAAGATGCTCCCGAAGATCGACCTGGCGGACCTGCTGTTCGAGGTGAACGCCTGGAGCGGCTTCCTGGACGCCTTCGTGCACCTCGGGGACGGCACCACCCCGGTGGTGAACCCCGCCCATGAGGCGCTGACCCGGGCCCGGCTCGTGCACGTCGACCAGTACTACCTGCGGGCCGACACGATCGCCGCAGCGAACGCGCGGCTGATCGCCGCCCAGGCCGAGGTGCCCATCGTGAAGTTCTGGGGCGAGCGCCTGCTCGCCTCGGTCGACGGACTGCGGTTCGTCGTCCCCGTCCGGACCGTCAGCGCGGCGCCGTCACCGAAGTACTTCGGGTTCAAGCAGGGCATCACCTGGCTCAACGCAGTAAACGTCCAGGTCGCGGGCATCGGGCAGATGGTCGTCCCCGGCACCCCGCGCGACTCCCTGCACATCCTGGACGCGCTGCTGAACCTGGACGGCGGGGTCAAGCCGGAGATGGTGGCGACCGACAACGCCTCCTACTCCGACATGGTGTTCGGCCTGTTCAAGATCCTCGGCTACAACTTCAGCCCGCGGTTCCGCGACCTGGACGACCAGCGGTTCTGGCGGGCCACGATGCCCGGCGTCGAGACGGGCACGTACGGCGCCGTGGAGGACCTGGCGCGCAACCGCGTGAACCTGAACAAGGTGATCACGCACGGGCCGGACATGCTGAAGGTCGCCGGCTCCCTGGTCACCAACCAGGTCCGCGCCTACGACCTGCTGCGCATGTTCGGACGCGACGGCCGCCCGACCCCGCTGGGATCAGCGTTCGCCGAGTACGGGCGCATCGCCAAGACCGAGCACCTGCTGCGGGTGGTCGACCCGGTCGACGACACCTACCGCCGCCAGATGAACCGGCAGCTCACCGTGCAGGAGTCCCGCCACAAGCTCGCCCGGGACGTGTGCCACGGCAAGCGCGGCACCATCCACCAGGCGTACCGCGACGGTCCGGGCGTTGTGGGGGCGTTGGGGGGCGTTGTGAGGGGCGGCTCGGCGGTGGGACGATGCGGTCGCCGTGTCAGTGCGTCGTACGGGGAGTGTCCTGATGGACGAGCAGCAGCGTGGTTCCGCGGCCGCGGCGGTGTTCGACGCCCTGGGAGCCGAGTACGAGAAGGCGTTCGCGGGGTCGGCCGCGCACCGGTCGTCGCTCCAGTGGCTTCTCGGCCGGCTCGCGCCCGGCGGCCGGGTGCTGGACGTGGGCAGCGGAACGGGCCGGCCCACGGCCGAGACCCTCGCCGGCGCGGGGCACGAGGTGCTGGGCGTCGACGTCTCCCCGGTCATGGTGGACATCGCCACGCGGCAGGTGCCCGGGGCGTCCTTCCAGTGCGCCGACATTCGCGAACTTCCCCTGGACGACGCCTTGTTCGACGCGGTGTGCGTGTACTTCTCGCTGCTGCAGATGTCCCGCGACGAGCAGGAGCGGCTGCTGCGCCGGCTCGTGCGGGCGCTCAGGCCGGGCGGCAGCCTGGCCGTCGCCACGGTGCCCCTGGACGTGGAGGACGCGGAGGGCGTCTTCATGGGGCAGAGGGTGCGGGTGACGAGCTTCGCCGCCGAGGACTTCACCGCGAAGGTCACCGGGGCGGGCCTGTCGGTCGTGTCCGAGGAGAGCGTGCTGTTCACCCCCGCCCACCCGGACGCCGTACCCGAGCCCCATCTCTTCCTCCACTGCGTCCGGGAGGGAGACGTCGCCGTGGTCGCCGCGCGCTGATGACCGGCTCGGCGGGTTCGTGCTGCGGCACTTGGGTTCGCCCGGGGCGGGCGGGACGGGACGGGGCGGGGGCGGTCGGGGCGAGGCGGGACGGACGGGCGGGAAGCCGGAGGGGCCTGGCCCGGCTTCCCGCCCGCAGGCCCGGTGTGTGCGACGACGGCCATGGTCCGCGCGGCCGCCGGACGCTTGACGTCCCGTCGGGTCCGGGTCGCTAGCCGATGGCCACGCCCGAGGGGCCGTTGCCCACGGGTACCGTGGCGATCACCCTCTTGGTGAGGGGGTTGATCACCGAGACGTTGTCGGACAGCAGGTTCGTGACGAAGACGCGGCCGAACGCGGGGTCGGCGGCGACTCCGGTCGGGGCCTGGCCGACGGGGATGGACTTCTTCACGGTGTTGGTGCGCAGGTCGATGTCGGACACGGTGCCGGCGCCCTGGTTGGCCACGTACGCACGCGGCCGCCAGCTCGTGACCGCGATGCCGTACGGGGTGGTGCCCACGGGCACGGTGGCCGTCACGGTGTTGGTCCTGGTGTTGATCACGGACACCGCGTCGGACCCCTGGTCGGTCACGTACGCACGCCCGGTGTACGGGTCCACGGCCACGGCGACCGGCGTGTCACCGACCGGGATGGTCGCCGTCACCGTGTTGGCCGAGTTGAGGACGGAGACGCTGTCGGAGTCGAGGTCCGTCACATACGTGCGGCCCGTCTTCTCGTCCACGCCGACGCCGAACGGGCTGGTGCCGACGGGGACGGTGGTGATCACCGTGTTGCTGAACGTGTTGATCACGGAGATCGTGGCGTCGGTCTCGTTGGCCACGTACGCGCGACCGAGCCTGTCGTTCACCGCGATCCCGTAGGGCCCGGCCCCCACCGGGATCGTGGCCGTCACCAGGTTCGTCCTGGTGTCGATGACGGAGACGCTGTTGCCGCCGTGGTTGGTCACGTAGGCCCTGTGGTACCTGTCGTCGACGTCGACCCCGGTGGGTGCGGCGCCCACCGGGACGGTCGCCGTGACCCTGTTGGTGACGGTGTTGATGACGGACACCGTGTTGTCGCTCTGGTTGGCGACGTAGGCGTGGAGGCGCAGGCCGGCTTGCTCCGTCCTGGGCGCCGGCGACTCCTGGGGCTGCGCCGAGGCGTGCGCCGTGGTGGCCGGCATCACGGCCGCGAGCAGCGCGGTGGCGGCGCCGAGTACCGACAGCCCGCCACGTCGGCGGAGTGCTCTCAGCGGGCCCCGGCCCGCGGCACGGCAGGGTGTCGGTGACTCGTGGGTGGCATGCATGGACTCTCCCGACAGTTCCGTGGTGTGAGGGGGAACGGTGGCGGCAGGGGGAACCGAGCGGGCTCGTGAACACCCCGTGGGGCCGTCAGGAGCGATCTTGTGGGACACCCGTGCGGCGCGCCACGTGGGGCGGCTGGACGGGCCACGCCTTCCACGCGGGCAGCGCACCCCGTCCCCCGAAGGGGCGGTGGTACGCCGCCGGTGTGCGCCCTCCCCGGACGGGCCGCGCACGGGGGCGCGGCCCACGACGGCGGAGCGGTCAGCCGAGTACCAGCGAGGCCGTGGCGCTGGAGGGGCCGAAGGCGGCCGTCCCCGCGAACGTCGCCGTGTAGCGGTTGCCGGCCAGGATGATCGTCTGCGGACTGACCGCGGCATTGCTCAGCTGCGCGACGCCGGAGGCGTTGGTGACGGCCGTGCCCAGGGTGGTGCTTCCGACCCGGAAGGTGATCGTCTGTCCGGGGACCGGTGTACCGGAGCCCTGGGTTTTCAGCGTGGCGGAGAGCGTGGAGAGGTGGGCGAGGCCGTCGGGGCCGACGGTGGCCGTGGCCGTGGCCGCGCTCAGCACGGTCGGTGTCGGGGCCCCGCTGGTGACCGTGTGGGTGAGGGCGGGTGAGGTCGAACCGTTGTGGGCGGCGCTGCCGTTGTAGACGGCGGTCAGCGCGTGCGCGCCGACGGTGAGCGCGGCCGTGGTGAGGGTGGCCACCCCGCCGCTGAGCGTGCCCGTACCGATCGGAACGGCTCCGTCGAGGAAGGTGACGGTCCCGGTGGGTGTGCCCGCGCCGGGGGGTGTGGCGGCGACCGTGGCGGTCAGTACGACGGACTGCCCGACCGTGGACGGGTTGGGCGCCGAGGTGAGTGCCGTGGTGGTGTTCGCCTTGTTGACGGTCTGCGGGTCGACGGGCGAGGTCGAACCGTTGTGGGTGGCGCTGCCGTTGTAGACGGCGGTCAGCGCGTGCGCGCCGGCGGTCAGCGCGGCCGTGGTGAGGGTGGCCACCCCGCCGCTGAGCGTGCCCGTACCGATCGGAACGGCTCCGTCGAGGAAGGTGACGGTCCCGGTGGGCGTTCCGCTGCCCGGCGCCGCCGGGGCCACCGTCGCTGTCAGCGTCTTCGCCTGACCGAACACCGACGGGTCCGGCGCCGACGTGAGAGCCGTGGTGGTGTCGGCCTTGTTGACGGTCTGCGGGTCGACCGGTGAGGTCGAACCGTTGTGGGTGGCGCTGCCGTTGTAGACGGCGGTCAGCGCGTGCGCGCCCACGGTGAGCGCGGCCGTGGTGAGGGTGGCCGTGCCCGCCGCCAGCGACGCCGTGCCCAGGGGCGTGGCACCGTCGAAGAAGGTGACCGTCCCCGTGGGCGTCCCACTGCCCGGCGCCACCGAGGCCACCGTCGCGGTCAGCGTCTTCGCCTGACCGAACACCGACGGGTCCGGCGCCGACGTGAGAGCCGTGGTGGTGTTCGCCTTGTTGACGGTCTGCGGGTCGGCCGGCGACGTGGAGCCGGTGAAGTCGGTGTCCCCGCTGTACACCGCGGTCAGGGAGTGGGCGCCGACGGTGAGACCGGACGTGGTGAAGGTGGCCACTCCCCCGCTGAGGGTGGCGGTGGCCAGGTGCGTGGCGCCGTCGAAGAAGTCGACCGTGCCCGTCGGCGTCCCCGCGCCCGGCGCCACGGCCGAGACGGTCGCGGTCAGGACCTTCGGCTGCCCGGACACCGACGGGTCCGGCGCGGAGACGAGCGTGGTCGCTGTGGCGGCCTTGTTGACGGTCTGCGGGTCGACCGGTGAGGTCGAACCGTTGTGGGTGGCGCTGCCGTTGTAGACGGCGGTCAGCGCGTGCGCGCCCACGGTGAGCGCGGCCGTGGTGAGGGTGGCCGTACCCGCCGCCAGCGACGCCGTGCCCAGGGGCGTGGCACCGTCGAAGAAGGTGACCGTCCCCGTGGGCGTCCCGCCGCCCGGCGGGAGCGCGGTGACGGTGGCGGTGAGGGTCTTGGCCTGCCCGAACACGGACGGGTCCGGCGCGGACGTCAACGTGGTCTCCGTGCCGGCCTTGTTGACGGTCTGCGTGTCGACGGGCGAGGTGGAACCGTTGTGGCCGGCGCTTCCGCTGTAGACGGCGGTCAGCGCGTGCGCCCCGACGGTGAGCCCGGCCGTGGTGAGCGTGGCCACCCCTCCGCTGAGCGTGCCCGTACCGATCGGAACGGCTCCGTCGAGGAAGGTGACCGTCCCGGTGGGCGTTCCGCTGCCCGGCGCCACCGTGGCCACCGTCGCGGTGAGGGTCTTCGGCTGCCCGAACACGGACGGGTCCGGCGCGGACGTCAGTGTGGTCGTCGTCGCCGCCGGGTCGACGGTCTGCGGGTCGGCCGGCGACGTGGATCCGGCGTGGTTGGCGTCGCCGTTGTACACCGCGGTCAGGGAGTGGGCGCCGACGGTGAGACCGGACGTGGTGAAGGTGGCCACTCCCCCGCTGAGGGTGGCGGTGGCCAGGTGCGTGGCGCCGTCGAAGAAGTCGACCGTGCCCGTCGGCGTCCCCGCGCCCGGCGCCACGGCCGAGACGGTCGCGGTCAGGACCTTCGGCTGCCCGGACACCGACGGGTCCGGCGCGGAGACGAGCGTGGTCGTCGTCGTGGCCGGGTCGACCGTCTGGGTGTCCACCGGTGACGTCGACGTCGCGAAGTCGGTGTCCCCGTTGTAGACGGCGGTCAGCGCGTGCGTCCCCGTGGCGAGTGCGGCCGTGGTGAGGGTGGCCACTCCGCCGCTGAGCGTGCCCGTGCCGATCGGAACGGCTCCGTCGAGGAAGGTGACCGTCCCGGTGGGGGTGCCGCTGCCCGGTGACAGCGCGGTGACGGTGGCCGTGAGGGTCTTCGGCTGCCCGAACACGGACGGGTTGGGCGCCGATGTGAGCGTCGTGGCCGTGGGGAAGAGGGCGAGCGGTGTGATGCTCACCGTGTCGTCCTCGTTGTTGGCGATGTACGCGAACGCGCCGTCGGGGGTGGCGGCCAGGCCGAAGGGACCGGCACCGGTGGTGAGGGTCCCGATGACCGTGTTCCCGGCGGTGGCGACGACGCTCACGGTGTCGTCGCCGTTGTCGGTCACGTACGCCTGCGAGCCGCCCGGACGGACGGCGACATGCACGGGAGCGGTGCCGACGGGGATCGTGGCGGTGACCGTGTTGCTCACGGTGCTGATGCGGCTCACCGTGTTGTCACCGTTGTCGGCGACGTAGACGGCCGTTCCGTCGGGTGTGATCGCCAGGCCGAGCGGGGCGGTGCCGACGGGGATCGTGCCGGTCACGGTGTTCGTGGCCGTGTTCACCACGCTGACCGTGGCGTCGGCCGAGTTGGTGACGTACACCCTGCTGCCGTCGGGCGTCACGGCGACGCCGAAGGGCGTGGCTCCCACGGGGACCGTGGCCGTGACCGTGTTCGTCGCGGTGGAGACGACGCTGACCGTGCCGTCGCCGGCGTTCGCCACGTACACGGTGGTCCCGTCCGGGGCGACCGCGACACCGAGGGGGACGGAACCGACCGTCACCGTGGCGACGACGGTGTTGGTGGAGGTGTCGATGACGCTCACGGTGTTCCCACCGGAGTCGGTGACGTACGCTCTGGCGCCCGAGGGGGTGACGGCCACCCAGAAGGGAATGGAGCCCGCTGGGATGGTGACGACGACCGCCTGGGTGGCGGTGTCGATGACGCTGACGGTGTCGTCGCCCTCGTTGGTCACGTACGCGGCGCTCCCGTCCGGGGTGATCGCCACCGCCGTGGGGAAGCTGCCGACCGCGACGGCCGGATCGAGTAGGGCTGCCGCCGCCTGTGGGCGGTTGAACACACGGAACCGGAGAAGCCGGCGCCACTGCGAGTCGGGTCGCTTGGGCATCATGGGGCCCCCTCACTGCTGTAGGTCCGTCACGGAGGTGGGGGCCCTGACAGTCGGCGGCCCGCGGGCGCGCCCCTTTTCCTGGCACGTCCCCGCGGCCGGCTTCAGCAAGCGCCCACCGGATCGCCTTCGGGCGCGTTCGCGGCGCGGCCGGAAAGGCTCGTCGTGTCCCGGGCAGGAGATGGGCGGTCCGCCGGGTCCTCGTAGCGCAAGTAGTGCACCGAACCGGCGCGTGACACCACCCATCGGACCGAAGAGTCACCCGTATGGTCCAGCCATACGAAGTTCCTGTGCCCTGTGTGCCCTGGGTTGCCCCGTGTGCTCCCCGGGGTCGACGAGCTCACCGCACCGGACGGTGCCCACGGGGTTGCCGACGACGCGGGACACAGTGCGCTCTGGGCCATCCGGGTGAATTGCGGGTGGGTGAGCTGGTGGACGGCGGGGGGCGGTGCGTTACTGGCGCTGCGACTACGCGGAGGATCGCCCACCTCCGTTCCGGGACCGATCGCAGTCCCGTGCGCGCCGTGGCCACACGGCCGACGAAATCAACGGTGGGTGCTCCCCGGAAGCCCGACCGCGTGAACCAGCCGGCACGCCCGCCGCACCCGCGGAGGCACACGGTGGGCGCGCGGGCCGGCTCGGCTGGGCAAGTCCTCGGTAGCCCCCATCTCCCGCAGGGACAACGGCACATAGGGGGCCCATCATGCCCAAGCAACCCGACTCGGCGTGGCGTCGACTGCTCCGGTTCCGTGTGTTCAGCCGCCCGCAGGTGGCGGCAGCCCTACTCGATCCGGCCGTCGCGGTCGGCAGCTTCCCCACGGCGGTGGCGATCACCCCGGACGGGAGCGCCGCGTACGTGACCAACGAGGGCGACGACACCGTCAGCGTCATCGACACCGCCACCCAGGCGGTCGTCGCCACCATCCCAGCGGGCTCCGTCCCCTTCTGGCCCGCGGTCACTCCGGACGGGACCACGGCGTACAGCACCAACTCCGGCGACGGCACGGTCAGCGTGATCGACACGGCGACCAACACCGTCGTCGCCACGGTCACGGTCGGTACCGTCCCCCTCGGTGTCGCGGTCGCCCCGGACGGGACGACCGCGTACGCGGCGAACGCCGGCGACGGCACGGTCAGCGTGATCGACACGGCGACGAACACCGTCACGGCCACCATCGCCGTCGGCGCCGCCCCGTTCGGCGTGGCCGTGACACCGGACGGGACGATCGTGTACGTCACCAACTCCGGGGACGGCACGGTCAGTGCCGTCGACACGGGCACACAGACCGTCACGGCCACCATCCCCGTGGGCGGCAACCCGCTCGGCATCGCGGTCCTTCCGGACGGATCGACGGCCTATGTCGCCAACAACGGTGACAACACGGTGAGTCTCATCGACACCGCCACCCAGACGGTCACGAACACGGTGGCGGTCGGTACGGCGCCGGTCGGGGTGGCAGCGGCTCCCGACGGCACGCACGTCTACGTCGCGGACAACGGCGACAACGCGGTGAGCGTGATCAACACCAGCAGTGAGACGGTCGTGGCCACCATCGCCGTCGGCTCGGCGCCGTTCGGCATCACCGTCACGCCCGACGGCAGCTCCGTGTACGTCGTCAACAACGGCGAGGACACGGTCAGTGTCACGGCGGCCGCACCCCTTCCCACGTCCACCGCGCTGACCTCGGCGCCTGATCCGTCGGTCTTCGGCCAGGCCAAGACGCTGACGGCAACGGTGACCGCCGTGGCACCCGGATCGGGAACACCGACCGGGACGGTCGACTTCTTCGACGGGGCCACCCTCATCGGCACCGCGTCACTCGTGGGCGGCACCGCCACGCTCGTCACGTCGTCGCTGTCGGTCGGATCCCATTCGTTGACCGCCACCTACAACGGCGATGCCGACTTCGCCGGCTCCACCTCGCCCATCGACACACAGACCGTCAACCAGGCCGACACCTCCACCACCCTCACCTCCGCGCCCGATCCCTCGGTCTTCGGTGAAGCCAAGACGCTGACGGCAACGGTGACCGCCGTAGCACCCGGATCCGGAACACCGACCGGGACGGTCGACTTCTTCGACGGGGCCACCCTCATCGGCACCGCCCCACTCGTGAGCGGCACCGCCACGCTCGTCACGTCATCGCTGTCGGTCGGATCCCACTCATTGACCGCCACCTACAACGGCGACGCGAGCTTCACCGGCTCCACCTCGCCGGTCGACATGCAAACCGTCAATCAAGCCGCCACCTCGACCGCACTCACGTCCGCGCCCGACCCCTCCGTCTTCGGCGAGACCAAGACCCTGACCGCGACCGTCACCGCCGTACCGCCCGGAGCCGGAACCCCCACCGGAACAGTCGACTTCTACGACGGCGCCACCCTCATCGGCACCGCCCCACTCGTAGGCGGCACCGCCACGCTCGTCACGTCATCGCTGTCGGTCGGATCCCACTCATTGACCGCCACCTACAACGGCGACGCGAGCTTCACCGGCTCCACCT
>NZ_JBJDQT010000003.1:75437-76512 GCF_044903565.1 Streptomyces sp. NPDC004065
CCTCGCCGGTCGACATGCAAACCGTCAATCAAGCCGCCACCTCGACCGCACTCACGTCCGCGCCCGACCCCTCCGTCTTCGGCGAGACCAAGACCCTGACCGCGACCGTCACCGCCGTACCGCCCGGAGCCGGAACACCGACCGGAACAGTCGACTTCTTCGACGGGGCCACCCTCATCGGCACCGCCCCACTCGTAGGCGGCACCGCCACGCTCGTCACGTCGTCGCTGTCGGTCGGATCGCATTCGTTGACCGCCACCTACAACGGCGACGCGAGCTTCACCGGCTCCACCTCGCCGGTCGACATGCAAACCGTCGACCAGGCCGACACCTCCACCACCCTCACCTCGGCACCCGACCCCTCCGTCTTCGGTGAAGCCAAGACACTCACCGCCACCGTCACCGCCGTGCCACCAGGAGCCGGAACCCCCACCGGAACAGTCGACTTCTACGACGGCGCCACCCTCATCGGCACCGCGTCACTCGTGGGCGGCACCGCCACCCTCACCACCTCGTCCCTGGCCGTCGGATCACATCCGTTGACCGCCACCTACAACGGCGACGCCAACTTCACCATCTCCACCTCACCCGTCGACACACAAACCGTCAACCAGGCGGCAACGACGACCTTCCTGTCGTCGACACCTGATCCGTCGGTCTTCGGCGAGGCCAAGACGCTCACCGCCACCGTCACCGCCGCACCATCCGGAGCCGGAACCCCCACCGGGACGGTCGACTTCTTCGATGGCGCTACCCTCATCGGCACCGCCCCACTCACCGGCGGCACCGCCACCCTCACCACCAGCACACTCGCCGTCGGATCACACGCACTGACTGCGGTCTACAGCGGCGACACGAACTTCACCGGCTCCACCTCACCCGTCGACACGCAGACCGTCGACCAGGCCGACACCTCCACCACCCTCACCTCCACCCCCAACCCCTCCGTCTTCGGACAACCCAAGACACTCACCGCCACCGTCACCCCCGTACCACCCGGAGCCGGAACCCCCACCGGAACAGTCGACTTCTACGACGGCGCCACCCTCATCGGCACCGCCACCCTCACCGGCGG